>JACDGP010000078.1 GCA_013821605.1 Herpetosiphonaceae bacterium | reverse complement strand
ATATCGGGCTGACGTTCAGCGATCGTCACGACGACGGCATCGGGTAGTTGCAGGCGGACCTTGACCGTCTCCACATATGGACTTTCAGCGATCCGACCGCGGATATCATTAGGATGCACGAACCAGATCGACTGACCGGTGGCTTGGGCGAAGCGTGTCACATCCGCCTCGGTCAACGCCCGATTACCTTCGGCCTTGATTGTTTGGACCGTGAAGCGTGGCGAGGTCAGAGCGATATAGCCAAGGCCGCCGCTCAAGCCTACCAGTAGCAGGGCCAGGAGTTTCCCATTCCGCACCGTCCCCACAAACCAACGCCGCAAGCCCGGTCGTGCCTGCCGCTTCGTTCCTTTTTTCGCTTTAACCGCCACAGCGCTCCATCGCAGTCCTCATACCGCATCCTGCGTATCGCGTACTCGCCGGTCGGCATGCCGATCAAGCGCCAGTTCGATCAAGCGGTCTAGCAGCACAGCATAGGACAACCCGCTTTCTTCCCACAGCTTGGGATACATCGAACCGCTCGTAAAACCTGGAAACGTATTTAACTCATTCAGATACACGTGCCCGCTGTCTTTATCGATCAGAAAATCCACTCGCGCTAGGCCGGCACCATCAATGGCCTTGAAGGCCGCTAGCGCCAGGGCTTGAATATGGCGGGTGGTAGCCTCATCCAACGGGGCCGGGATCAGATAGCCGGTTTTGCCTTCGAGATATTTGTCGGCATAGTCATACCATTCATTGCCGGGCACGATCTCGCCTAGCACTGAGGCCTGCGGCTCGTCGTTACCTAGCACCGCAACCTCGACCTCGCGCGGCACAATGCCTTGCTCAACGATCAGGCGCCGATCATGCTGCGCCGCCACATCAAGGCCAACTATGAGTTCGGCACGGTCATGGCACTTGGACACCCCAACGCTCGAACCAGCATTGGCCGGCTTGGTAAAGACAGGATACTGCAGGGTGCGCTCCACGTGAGCAATGATGGCAGCGCGGTCCTGATCCCACTCACTGCGACGAACCAGTAGGTACGGCAGCTGCGGCAGGCCAGCCGCTGCGAAGGTGGCCTTGGCGATGCCTTTGTCCATACCCACCGCCGCAGCTAACACGTTGCAGCCAACATAGGGCACATCCGCTAGCTCCAACAAACCTTGCAGCGCGCCATCTTCGCCGTAGAGGCCATGCAACACCGGAATAATCACATCAACCTGCGCGGGTTCGGTATCCGGCAGACGACCGGCAGTCGTGCGCAAGGCGGTGGAGTCGGCAACGACACCCGGCGCGGGCGTATGCTGCAGTAACTGTGGCTCGGCGGCTTGCTCCAGGGCCAGCAACGGATCGCCGCCCATCACCCAGCGGCCTTGCTTATCGATACCGATTGGCACGATCTCATACTTGGTCTGATCGAGCGCCGCCATCACCGAGCGCGCCGACTTCAACGAGACCTCATGCTCGCTGTTGCGCCCGCCGAAGATCACGCCGATCCGTCGCTTCGCTGTCACCGCCCCCTCCGTTCCTATTTTTATGCCGATGCGCCGACGATCTGAACTTCCAACTCAAGCTCGGTGCCAAGACGCTGCACTACCCGTTCGCGCATCAGGTCGGTTAAGCGCAACACATCACCGGCCGTCGCGCCACCGAGGTTGACGATATAGTTGGCATGCTTGCTGGAGACCTGTGCGCCGCCGATCTGTGTCCCTTTCAAGCCTGCCACTTCCAGCAAGCGGCCCGCCGAGTCGCCCGGCGGGTTCTTGAAGGACGAACCGCACGATGAGCCACTCGGCGTCTTCGCTTTACGCGCCGCCGCAATCACGGCGATCTCTGCGCCAAGCTTGACGGGATCATCGCGGTACAAGGTCAGCTCCGCAGCCAACACAATCGCCGTAGGAGCGGCGGCGTGGGCCTTGAGCACACTCGTCCGGTAGCCGTACTCAAACTGTCCAACACTCCACTCCGCAGTTGTGCCATCGGGCAGGAGTACGGTAGCAGAGTGAAGGATGCCGGCCATATCACCACCATAGCAGCCGGCATTACCATAGATTGCCCCACCAACGGTGCCCGGCAACCCTTCCGACCACACCAGCCCGGTCAGCCCCTGAGCCGCCATCTGACGCGAGGTGCCGGCCATCGGTGCACCGGCCTCGATCCGCAGCCGGACATCGTCGCCCCGTCGCTCCAACGTATGGTGGTGGGCGCGATTACGGATGACGAGGCCAGGAAAACCGGCATCGCTCACCAAAATATTAGAGCCACCGCCGAGCACGAAGAGCGGTAACTCCTGCTCCCGGCCCCACAGCACAAGGTCACGCAGCTCGTCAGCGGTGGTGGCAGTTGCGAAAAAGCGGGCCGGGCCACCGATACGCCAGGCGACATAGTGCGCCAGCGGCTCATGCTCATGGATCGTCGGGAGGGCTACGGTCATGCTCATTTCACGCGGCCCCACTACCAGCAGCTTCGAGTCGCCGAAGCAGGCGGTCGCCCACCTGATTGCCGTCACCCGCGCCCAGCGTCAGGACAACATCGCCGGGTTGTACCAACTGTTGCAGAGCCTCGACTGCTGCGTCCAAGTTGCCCACCGCCCGGACATGCGGCCCGTCAATCTGCTGCGCCAACCACGCCGACGACACGCCGGGAAAGTCGGCCTGCCGCTCGCGCGACGGGTAGATATCGCCGATCAGCAGTTCATCTGCCGCAGCGAAGGCACCAGCAAAGTCAGCGACCAGCGCGGCGGTACGACTGAAGGTATGCGGCTGAAAATAAACCACTAGCCGCCGCGCGGGGTAGCGTTCGCGCGTTGCCTGGAGCGCGGCGCGCACTTTCGGCGGGTTATGGGCATAGTCATCGATCACGACCACATCCTGTGCCTCACCCTTCCATTCAAAGCGTCGCGCCGCGCCCTGGTAGACCTGCAGTGCGGTGAGGATGCGTTGAAGGGGCACCGCATGCGCCAGCAACTCATAGACCCCTACCGCCGCTCCCAGGGCATTCTGCACATTATGGCGTCCCGGTACGTGGATGGTTGCTACCAGTCCACTCGGCTCGTCCAGCCGCTCGTCCGCATACACCGTAAAGCTCGATGCCCCGCTAGCGACAGCTATATCACCGGCCCACCAGCCCCCGTTGGGTTGGAGACCGTAGGGCAGCCAACGGCGTTGGTCACGGTTGCCGACAGCTTGCTGCTCAGCTTGCCATAGCTTGCTGGCACCGGCATCATCCGTACAAATGACGACGCTGCCGGTGGTCTGCTGCGCAAACTGGGCGAAGGCAGCCTCCACATCGGCCCGCTGCGGGTAGATATCAACATGGTCCCAATCGACACTCGTGATGATCGCGACCTGCGGCAACAGCCCAAGAAATAGCCGATCATATTCGTCGGCCTCGATCACGAACGGGCCGCTCCCCCAGCGCGCGAAACGGTCAAGGCCGGGCACGGCACCACCGGCTGGTACGATATACGCCGGATCATAGCCCAGTTGCTGTAGCATTAAGGCTGCCATCGCCGTCGTCGTGGTCTTGCCATGCGTCCCCGCGATCGCCAGCGTCGGCTTTCGCTGCGACCATTGCCGCCATAGATCGGCGCGCTTGAGGACCGGAATACCAAGCGCCCGAGCGGCGGCTAATTCCGGATGCTCGGAGCGTAAGGCCGACGAGGTTGCTACCACATCAACACCGGCCAGATGAGCCGGATCATGGCCATGCAGGATCTCGACGCTGCGCTCCGCCAGCTCTGCGGTCAGCGCATTCTGCTGCATGTCACAGCCCGAGACGACGTGACCTTGATCGAGCAGCAGATGGGCAATGGCACTCATGCCCGCACCGGCAATGCCAGGAACGTGATAATGCATGGTTATTGCCGCATCCTTGGTAAGCGCACAAAGACCAGGATCAACAGCAGCAAGAGCAGCAAGGCAAAAATCGTCGGCAGTGAGCTACGCAGGAGTGCGGCATCGCTATCGGGCGAAATGCGGATTGTGCCTTCGCGCTGGAAAATCGCCGGCAAAAAAGGCTGGACGAAGCCGAAGAGCTGCGACGCAATCAGGAACACGTTGACTGCTCCCAGAATGGCACCCAACGCACGACCGGCATTACCCAAGCCCTGCCGCAAGCCCAGGGCGCTACCGGTCATATACGCCAGGATCGCCAGGACCCCGAAGCCAATAAATCTGAAAGAGCCAGAGTCCGGTGCAACCAACGTTTGTGAACTCACGGAACGACCAAGCAGGGTCGAAAAGAAAATCGAAAACGCTTCGACAATACGGTTAATCAGGATGCCGAGCAAATTAGCCAGCGAGCGATTGCCAAAAAAGAGCAGAGCCGCCAGGAGCACGAGCGTCGTGATCGCTTCTTCGCGCCAGCCACGTCGCCAGCCGTGAACAATGCCGATGATCAAGAACGGCAGCGTTAACAATAGCTGCCATGTGAGTTGCATGACCATCCAGTATCCTCCTAGACCAACCCTAACATTGCGTCGGCCAGTCGTTCGGCTGCATCAGGTACGGCCAGCGCCCGAGTATTGCGCCGCATGGTGGCGCGCCGCTCCTCATCCCCTAGGAGTCCGGCAACCGCCTCCCATAACGGTCCTGCCGTGGGCTCGCCGTCACCAAGCATGGCGTCATTGCTAACCACCACCGCCGCACCGTGCTCCACCAGATAAGCCGCATTGGCGTCTTGCGCAACAGCCAGCAGCGGCACCAGCACGGCAGGTAGTCCAACCGCCGGTAGTTCGGCCAGCGTCGACGCACCGGCGCGACAAATCGCGAGATCGGCAGCCGCTAAAGCATCAGACATTGTCCCAGTCAGATAGGGATGCAGGTGGTAGCGCGCCCGCTGCAGTGGCGGCAGCTCGTCCGCAGCGGCTCGCAACCACGCTTCATCACCTTCGCGCCCACACACATGGATTACCTGGGCCAGTTGTGTTAGCGCCGGCAGCAGGGCCTTGATCGCCTGGTTGATCGTGCGGGCACCCCGGCTGCCACCATAGACCAACACCACTGGTAGATCCGCCGACAGACCAAACGTTTGGCGGCTCCGCTCGCGATCCATGTGAAACAGCTCTGATCGCACCGGATAGCCGGCGACCCGCGTCTTCCCCGCCGGTAACCACTGCAACCCCGGCGGGAACGAGCAGAGTGCACCTGTTGCAATGCGCGCCAGACTTCTCACTGCCAGCCCCGGTATGATATCTAACGAGTAGATCAAGCTTGGTATACGCAACATTCGCGCCGCCACAAATACCGGTACGCAAACATAGCCCCCGGTCCCCAGGATCACCGCCGGTCGTTCAACTCGCAAGACAGCTAGTGCGTCCCGGACACCGGCACTCAACGTTAGGAGACTGCGGCTTAGCAACAGGGGATTACGCCCGCGCACCCCAGCTGCACGCACCGCACGAAACGGTAAACCAGACTCGCGCGCGACAATACCTTCTTCCATCCCGCCGCGCGAACCAACATACACAATGTGCGGCCCGTCAACTCCGCCGGCGCCAGTTACTGGTGCTACTCGCGGTACTACGTGGAACGACGGCACGCTGCGGGACGCGTCGGGCGGTTTTGCTCCAGCGCTGCCAGCCGCGCTCGGCCAGCTCGCCACGCGACGGCTCCACTGTGTGGGTAAAACCGAAGCGACGGCGAGTGCTGGATACACGTGGCCCCCGGTGCCGCCCCCGCATAAAAGCAAGGTTGGGGAAGAGAGCGATGGCGCGGCGTTTATGGGCCTGTGGTCGAGGCTCAGGTACGGCAACCGGAGCAGGTGGCGCATCTTCAACATGCTTGGAAACATTCAGGAGCACGCCGGTGGCGAACATACACATCGCCAGCGACGAACCACCATAGGAAATAAAAGGCAAGGTTTGTCCGGTGAAGGGAATGACTTGGGCGACGACGGCCATATTCACAAAGGCCTGAAAGCAAATCCATGAGGTAATGCCCATTGCCAGCAGGGCCGCAAATGGATCGGTCGAGCGCGCGGCTATGCGGAAGCCACGGTACGCCAGAAACAAAAAGGCGAACAAGACGCCAACCGTTCCGATTAGCCCTAGCTCCTCGCCAATGACGCTAAAGATGGCGTCGGCATGCGGTGAGGGTAGCCACGAGAATTTCTGGAGACTTTGGCCCAAGCCGCGGCCCCACAGACCGCCGGTGGCCAGGGCATACATGGCGTGGATCGGCTGGAAGCCGCCATCACGCGCAAACTTCCACGGGTCCTTGAAGACCTGGAAGCGGACATTGCGGTAATCGACCGTGGTCATCAGGATCCAGCCGAGGCCCCCGGCCAGGACCGAGCCCACGCCGATATGCCAGAGATTCGCGCCCGCCGCAAAGAAGACGGTCAGGCCGATCACGCTTAAAATAATTGCCGTGCTCAGGTTACGCTGCAGCAGCACCATGCCCAGTATCACACCCATAATGATGCTAAAGGGCAGCAGACCGACGGTCATCGATTTGAGCTTATGGCCGCGCCCCATCAGCCAGGAGCCCAGATACACGATCAGCGTAAACTTGGTCAACTCGCTCGGTTGAATGCCGATCGGCCCAATGCGGATCCAGCGGTCAGCACCACCCGCCTTGGTTACACTTTCGGGCAGCACCATGACGGCGATGAGCAACAACAGGGTGCCGGCCATTAACGGGAGTGCTAGCCGCCGCCAGCGATCAAAACGCACGCGCAAGCCGATCAGGAGGCCCACCACACCAACGGCGGCCCAGATCAGTTGCCGCACCAGATAATAATACGCCGCGTGCCCTTCCTGGACTGCCATCATGAACGACGAGCTATACACCATGACCAGCCCAAACACCGTCAGTGCACTGACGAGGGCCAACAGTGGATAATCAGGGGCGTGCTGATCGCGGTCAAACATAAGCACTTCCTATCTCGCATCTCATGCGCGTACTCGGATCGTAAAGCCGGCAATCGCCACCAGGAGTAGGAGCAGACCTAGCATACTCACCCAGCCGATAGCTCCACGGCCGGTCGTCTGAACGACGGGCGGATACAGGCGTTGATCAACCGCATAGTGCGGCGCGAGCGCCAAGCCCGCCAGACCGCCCGCTAGCAGGCCACCGATATGGGCTGAATTGTCGATATTGGCGATTGTAAATCCTAGAATCAAATTAAAAACTGCCACACCGATGAGCTGGCGCAGTTGCGCCTGCGAGGCCTGCCGTCCAATGAAATCGCGAGCAGCATAGGACCAGGCTGCAAGGGCACCAATCAAGCCAAAGATCGCCCCCGAGGCACCGATCGCCAACGAGCTCGGAGCGATCACGAAACTGGCGATGTTGCCGGCAAAGCCGGCGATCAGATAGATCACCAGGAAACGCCAGGTGCCGAAGACGCGCTCGACTTGCGGTCCGAGAATATATAAGGCATATGAGTTAAACAGGAGGTGGATCAGACCGCCATGCAGGATCATCGGCGTTAACAAGCGCCAGTATTGCCCGCCGACAATTGCAGGACTCCACTTCGCTCCCAGGATGTAGAGCGCAACGCTGAAGGTGTCATCACCGCTCTGATCCGCCCGTAAAAACTGGTCAGTGAAGGGCAGATGTACGCGTTGTTGGACAAGCATGGTCACGAGCAACATGACCACGTTAAGCGCGAGGATGCCATAGACAATGCGCGGCCTGCTGGTCGGCAATGCGATGCGCACTGAGCGGCCTTGCGGTGGCATGGGCGTCGCTACGCCCGGCACGGGATGGGGTGCCTCCAGCGACGGTCGCTCACGCTGTTCGAGCTCATCCGGTATGGACGCATGCTCGCGCTGCTGGAACTCACGCTCCAGGCGGCGCATGATCTCGTTGAGATCATCGGATCGTGGCGGCTGGTCGCTCACGTGAGGCCTTGCACAATCTGGCGAAATTGCTCGCCACGGTCGAATTCGTTGATGAACATGCCAAAGCTCGCACACGCGGGCGAGAGCAAAACAACCTCGCCCGGCTTAGCGAGTTGTTGCGCGGATTCGACGGCTGCGCGCAGGCTATCGAACGGCAAGGAGATGGGCAGCCGCTGCTTGACCGGGGCCAACTCATCAAGCAGCCGCGTGGTGCCGCTCCCGGCCAGTAGCACGACGGCCTTGGCATGCTCCGCGACCACCGCCGCGAAGCCGGTCCAGGGCAGCTTTTTATCGGCACCACCGGCGATCAAGATCACCGGCGCGGTGAACGCCCGCAGGGCGGCTATGGCCGCAGTGGGCGTGGTCGCCGTTGTGTCGTTGACGAAGCACACGCCACCAAGCTCGCGGACCACTTCCATCCGATCCGGCACACCGGGGAAGGCACGCAGTGCCGCCCGTACATCGTCGAGCGCAACACCATAGCTCAGCGCAAGTGCACTCGCCGCCGCTACGTTCAGCAGGCTATGGTGGCCGGGCAGCTGTAGCTCAGCAGCTGTACATACGGTTTGCCATGCGCCACCGCCAATCGTCGTTTCGACCGTATCGCCGTAGACCCGTACTGCCGGTCCTTGTGGTTCCCAAGCAGCACTAGCCTCACCAAAAGGAATGATCTGCGCGCGAGTATGCTGGGCAAACTGCGAGACAAGCGGATCGCCTTGGTTGAGCACAGCAATATCGGTGGCGCGTTGGTGCTCCACAATCTGCCGCTTGGCCAGTGCGTACTCATCCATGGAGCGGTAGCGATCCAGGTGATCGGGCGACATATTGGTCACGCAGGCATATTGCGGACTCAATTGTGCTTCACCGAGTCCTTCGAGCTGCCAGGATGATAGCTCAAGGACCACCGGCGTTTGGGGCGTAATACGGGCAAGCTGTTCTAGTGCTGATACGCGGAGATTACCTGCGACGACCGTATCCGGGAACTGCCGGCGCAGCATCTCACCCACCAGCAGCGTCGTGGTTGTTTTGCCACGCGTGCCGGTGATGCCGATGATCGGCCCCGGGCATAGGCGGAAAAACAAGGTCATTTCCATCTCAATCGCCGCACCGGCCGCGCGCGCGATCTGCAACCAGCGCGACTCGCGCGGCACGGCCGGGTTACGAATCACCAGATCAGCTTGTCGAAAATCTGCTTCATGATGGCTGCCCAGAACATAGCGCACCGGCAACCCCGCAAGCGCGGCGAGGGTCGGCTCCAAGACCTCGGCGCTACGCAGGTCGGTGACCGTCACCTCGGCACCGTGTTGCAGCAGGAAGTGCGTCACGCCTAGGCCGCCGCCGTTAACGCCGAGGCCCATGACCAACGCCCGTTTGCCACGGAGGTCGAGCGTGGAGGTAGTCATCGCGCTGCCTGCTCTTCTGTCGGCTGAAGTGTACTCTCCGGGCTTTGGCCACGTGAGTCCGGCGTCGTTAGCGCGAGCGACACGCCAACCAGGGCTGCGATCATGCCGATCAGCACGAAACGCTGCACCACCTGCATCTCTGACCAGCCGATGCGCTCGAAGTGATGGTGAATCGGGGCCATTTTGAAAAAGCGGCGACCCTGGCCAAAGCGACGGCGCGTCCACTTAAACCACAGCGTTTGCCAGCCCGACGACATCGCTTCCGTCACGAACACAATCCCAATAATGGGCAACAGCAGCCAGTATTGCGATTGCAAGGCCACGACACCGAGTGCGGCGCCGAGCGCGAGCGAGCCGGTATCGCCCATAAAGACCTGAGCTGGATAGGCGTTATACCACAGAAAGGCTGCACAAGCCCCGACCACCGTAAAGGAGAACGCGGTCAGGTTGGTCAAGCGCGGCGATGCGATAAACGAAATAATGCCATAGGCAGTAAAGGCCAGCACCAGCAGCCATGCGGCCAACCCATCCATGCCATCGGCAATATTAACGGCGTTCGAGGTGGCGATAATGATGAAGATCGCGACCGGAATATAAAAATAACCAATGTGGATAGGGTTATAAAACGGCACGATTACGGTTCCTTGATCACCAATTTTGGCCAAGCCGTAGGGATAAGGGAGATACAGCGCGAGTGCCGCAATCAGCGCAATAATGAAGATCCACAAAAACTTCAATTGGGCCGACACCCCATAAGAGGCAGCAGCAGACCTTGACCTCGTTAACGTCAGGAAATCATCGAAGCCACCCAAGATCGCAAACGAGATCAGCACAGCCAATGGCAACAGCATCGACCAGCGACCAACGAGGTTAAATAATATGGTAAGGATGACGACCGAACCGATGATCATCAAGCCGCCCATCGTTGGCGTACCAGTTTTCACAATATGCGATTGCGGCCCATCTTCACGCACGCGCTTGCCGAAGTTGTGCGCCCGCAGCCAACAGACCCAGTAGTAGCCACCAAAGAGCGTTAGCGCAAAGGCACCGCCCGCCAGTAACAACGAGCGCGAGGCATTGCTAACGACGTGAGCACGTAAAAACTCCACCTACTCCTCCCCAACCAAGTCACGAACAATCTGTTCAGTCGCAGCTACGCGTGCTCCTTTAACCAGCAGCACATCACCCGCCACTAGCATCGGGCGCAGCACCTCCACCGCTTCGGTATTCGTTGCAGCAAACGCGACCGGCAGATCCGGACGCAGCGCGCGAGCCGCTTGGCCAATGGAGCGCGCCTTCGGTCCCACGACCACTAGTTGGTCCACAACCATAGCAGCGGCCTCACCAACCTCGCGATGGCCCGCCTCTTCGACGGGCCCGAGCTCGGCCATCTCTGCAAAGACTGCTAGGTGGCGACCTGGCAGATCATGAAGCAAGTTCAAGGCCGCTTTACACGAGACCGGTGCAGCATTATAGGTGTCATCAATGATGGTGGCACCGTTAGGGCCGGGCAATACCCGGATGCGCTGTTGGAGCAGGGGATCGCATAAACCCGCTTCGATCGCTTCCCACGGGAAGCCGAGCTCGCGTGCGAGTGCGACTACGGGCAGCGCCGTTTGCACACTATGCCGTCCGACCAGCGGGATCGTGAAGCGGTGCGCCGTATTGCAACTATGGACGGTGAAGCTAATGCCCTGCAGTCCATGACTGCTAATATCATCGGCCCAGACATCAGCCTGCGGCGTCAATCCATAAAAGAGCGGGCGTGCAGCGGTCAGCCCTGCCATATTACGGGCACGCTCATCGTCGTAATTAAGGACGGCAATCCCGTCCGCCGGTAGCGCACGCGGGAGTTCACTCTTAGCATGGGCGACAACGTCCGGCGTTTTCATACGTTCTAGATGCGATACGCCGACGTTGGTCACGATGCCATAGCGCGGCTGCGCCCATTCGCAGAGTAGGGCAATATCACCGGGGCCGTAGGTCCCCATTTCGAGCACTGCAATCTGGTGCTCAGGGGTGAGACGCAACAAGGTCAGGGGGACGCCGATCTCGTTGTTATAGGATTTGACGCTGTAGAGGGTGGACAGACGCTGCCGTAGCACCGCTGCCAGGGCCTCTTTGGTACTCGTTTTGCCAACACTACCCGTAATGCCCACTACATCGAGCGCAAAACGACGGCGATAGGTCGCGGCCACCCCCTGCAAGGTGGTGAGGGGATCGGCGACCGCCACAAGCACAGTTTGATCCGGGTCAATGCCGGCGAGGTCAGTTGCGTTACGGATCACCGGCAGATCCCAAGCAGCGTCTTGTTGCGCGAGCCATGCTTCGCGGACCAGCGCGGCGCGAGCGCCACGCTGGAGTGCGTCCCCGACGAAGCGATGACCGTCGACCTGCTCACCGGGCAGAGCCACAAAAAGATCGTTAAAATCTGCGAGCCGCGAGTCGATCACGGCGTGCGCAAACGGGCGTCCTTGCCCGCTTCCTAGCTCGAAGGCATCACTGCCCGTCGCGCTCCCTACAAGATCTTCGAGCGTAATCACAAGTTCATTCCACAACCCAAAACGTTATCATTCTAGCATAAGGTTGGCCCTCACCCCCTGCCCCCTCTCCCAGTGCGCGGGAGAGGGGAAGAAGTAGTTTACTCCACAATGATGGCCATCACCGAACCAGAGCCAGAAGCCCCTGCCCGTCGCGCCAGGCGAGGGGCAGGGCTCCGATTTATACTATGGCTGAGGCTGTCCTGGCACCGGCAGGTGCAATACCGTCGCCTGGAGCGGATCCATCAGGGCCGGATCTGGGGCGACATTGAAGTAGGGCAACAGCTGCGAGACCACCTTCTGGTAGACTGGAATAGCGGTGCCGACACCCCAGATATCGTCTTTGGGCCGGTCGATCTTGACCAGCACGGAAATTTTCGGATGCTCTGCCGGTGCCCAACCGACGACCGAGCCGATGGTGCCGTTATTATCATAGCCACCGTTGACGGCGATCTGTGATGTGCCGGTCTTGGCAACGACGCGGTAGCCAGGTACCAGCGGCATATCATGGTAGCGACCGGTCAGGGGTCCCCAGACCGTTTGGGCGTATTGGTTGGCATTCTTGACCAACATGTTGCGAATCTGGTCGGTGACACCCTGATCAACAACCTGGCGCACGACCTTTGGCTGAACCGTTTCGCAGGTGCTGCCGGTACAGCGCTCACGTACCACATGCGGCCACATCAGCTTACCGCCATTAGCGACGGCTGAGATCGCGGTCAGGTGTTGTAAGGGCGTCACCGCGATGCCCTGCCCAAAGCTATTTTGATCAAGCGTCAGGTCGCTCCAGTTGTCACCGACCGGCCAGTTAACGATGCCGCCTTCCTCACCGGCCAGGTCGATATTTGTCGGTTCGCCATAGCCAAAGGCCTTAACATACTGGTAGAACTTTTCGCGCCCAACCTTTTCGCCAAACTGCAAGGCTGCGACGTTCGAGGATCGATATAACATCGTTTCCGGATTGGTGGCGCCGATGCCGGCCGAGTTCCAGTTGTGGAGCGTATAGCCATAGCGCTGAATCGATCCGACATCGTTAACCGTGGTATCAGCCGTGAAGGAGTTAGTTTGCAAGCCCGTCGCGGTCAGGAGCACCTTGAAGGTCGAGCCCGGCTCATACAGGTTGTTCATCGCCGGATTATGGTTATAGAGCGCCGGATCGAGATCGACATAGTTATTGGGATCGAAGGTTGGCCAGGAGGCCATACCGAGCACTTCACCGGTATCAGGCTCCATCACCAGCACGGTCCCGCCTTCCGCATGGTGCTTGTCAATCGCTTCTTTAAGCGCGTCTTCGGCCACCTTCTGCACCGTGCTGTCGATCGTCAGCTTGATGTTCGCGCCATCCTGGGGCTGGCGGATCTGCTGCGGCGCAATCCAGATGGGCTGCTGGCCGGCATCTTGTTGCGCCTGGAGCGTGCCGGTAATGCCTTTGATCTCGCTGTCGTAAAAGCCCTCAACGCCGGTAATGCCGGTGCCTTCGTAGTTGGCCACGCCGACGACCTGCGCGGCGAAGCTGCCTTGCGGGTAGGTACGCTTGGCTTCGGGCAACAAGAAAACACCATCCGGCGGCTGGCCCTTCTGGCCGAGCTTGCGAAGCTGGTCGGCTGCCTCGGGCTCGATCCAGCGCGCCAAGCGATCCCACTCGCGCTGTTTGTCGCCCAGCTTATGCGCCAGATCGGTAGGCTCTAGCTTCAGGATGGGTGCCAGCAGAAGCGCCAGTTTCGCAGGCTCCTTAATCGCCGTGGGGTCAATATACACACTATCACGGTCAACATTCAGCGCCAGCGGCACCCCATTACGGTCGCTGATCATGCCACGGCGCGGCTGCAAGATGACATACTTCGTCAGCTCTTGCTCCGCCTTGGCTTCCAAGTTGTAACCGTCGTATTGTTTCCGAATCTGGATCGTCACCAACTGCCGCACGGTCATGAGTGACAAGCCCACGCATAGCAGTAAGACGACGTTGATCCGCGTGCGGGAAATACCGCTGGGTCGGGAAGAAGCTACTTGTGCCATGATTCCTCTTAACGCTGGGCGAGCAAGGGACCGTTATCGAGCTGGATCGTGACATAGCGGGTTTGGGCGACCGTGGCAGGATGCATATTCAATGTGACGGCGTGCGACTGGATCACATCCAGCCGGTTAGCCATAGCGATGCGATACTGGTCTTGCTCCGCCACACGCAGCAGCACTTTTTCTTCGGCTTGGAGTGCTTGCAGCTTGTAGCCACGAGTGGCAACGCGTCCGGTTTGCGCCAGATACAAAATGCTTAAGATGCAGACGACCACGACTGCACCGGCGAGCAGGCCGGCCGATCCCAGTTGGAAGTAGCTACCGGCACGGTCACGGCGTAGGCGAGCCGTGTGGAGTGGCATAGGTTGCATTGGTTGCGAGGTGATTGCCATTGCTCTGCTCCTCATTCTTAAGCTTGTTCCGGTTTACACGCGATCCAGTTTCTCTCCGACCCGCAGCTTGGCGCTTCTGCTGCGCGGGTTGACATCAAGCTCGGACGTACCCGCTTCCACCGGTTTATCCGTCACGCTTCGTAGCACCGGCCGGTAATCGCAGGCGCGGTTGCCCAGATAGATACAGGCGCGTGGCCCATCGCCGGCCGGTCGCAGATGTGGACACTGCTCGGCGAAGAGGCGCGGCGGCAACAAACAAACGGCTGATGCTGCCTGGAGATAGTGCTTAACGATCCGGTCTTCCAACGAGTGAAAGCTAATCACGACCAGCCGCCCACCCGCCCTTAGGAGTTCGGTTGCGGACGGCAAGGCCGCTCGTAAGGCACCGAGTTCGTCGTTGACCGCGATGCGCAAGGCTTGGAAGGTCCGAGTCGCCGGGTGAATAGCGCCGGGCTTGCCGGGCACAATGCTCTTCACCAGTGCTGCAAGTTCTCCGGTCGTCGTCACGGGTCGTCGTTGAACGATCCGCCGTGCGATGCGGCGCGCCGCGCGCTCCTCACCGTACTGAAAGATGACGTCGGCCAGCTCCGCTTCCCCCAGCGTATTCACCAACTCAGCGGCCGTCAGGGCCGCGTCACGGTTCATCCGCATATCGAGTGGCGCATCGGTATTGAACGAAAAGCCGCGCTCACCACTATCTAGCTGATGCGACGAGACGCCAACATCAAGCAGCACCCCATCCACCGCGCCGAAGCCATGCGCTGCCGCCAAGGTCGCGATGTCACGGAAGTTGCCTTGAACCAGCGTTACTCGTTCGGCCCAGGCACCCAATCGATCCTGAGCCGCTGCCAGTGCTTCGCGGTCTTGATCGATACCCAGGACACGTCCGGCACCTGCCGCCAACATCACCGCGGTGTGTCCACCACCACCCAGCGTTCCATCGATATAGCTGCCGCCCCTGCGGACCTTCAGCCCCTCCAACACCTCCGCCAGCAAAACCGGCGTATGTGCGAAGGTTGTCACTGCTCCTAGATGCCAAGCGCCGCGAGGGTAGACGCGACGCTGTTGCCCTCGTCGCCGAGTTCGGCCAATGTCGCTTCCCAACCTTGCTTCGCCCAGATTTCGAAATAGGTATCCATACCGGCGACGACCGCGTCTTCGCCGATGCTCGCATATTCGCGTAACGCTTGGGGCAACAGAATACGACCCTGCTTGTCGACCTCGGTATCGAAGGCCTGGGCAAACAAAATGCGCCGCAGCGAGCGGGCTTCTTGTTGTCCAAGCGACAAGCCGCTCACCTTAGTCGATAGCTCTTGCCACTGTGTCATGGGATAGACCTGCAAGCAGCGCTCGAAGCCACGGGTCACGACCAAGCCGCCGGCCAATTGGCTGCGAAACTTGGCCGGTACCGCGATGCGGCCCTTGATATCGACGCTGTGCTCATATTCGCCCAGAAACACTCAGCTGTCCTATCCGTAAAGCAGAGGAGGTAGAACATATGTTCCCGTTCCCCACTTTACCCCACTTTTCCCCAGGTCTAGTGCGATTATAGCCGCTATCCCAATAGTTATCAAGCCTTTTTTTGACCAATTTTGGGACGTGTTTTCAAGGGGTTAAGCGAAACACTTTACAAACTGAAGGCGGGCCGTTCCGTGTTCAGAGCATTCCACTGCGATTAAGGTTGATGCACGTGGTAAAAATACGATAGTTTGTCGTAGGTCCTGAAATCGAAAGGGAATATGGGGGATTGAGAAGCGGGCTAATAGTGGAGCGAGTCACCCAGGAGGCGTTGCAAGATGCTTTCGGCGGCTTTGCGGTCGGCAGGGGCCTGGAGGATTTTGCGCCCGACTAGAACGAGCTGATCGGGAGGGAGGTCGGGAAAGGCGGGTCGGCGCTCATCCCCCGTACCAATCATGACCAAGCCGGCAAGCTGCCAGGTTTCTTCGACGCGCTGTGTTCCACCTTGAGCCAGTTGGAGGAAGGCATCAACCACCGTCGGTAGGTTACGCATCAGGTGGTCGGCGGTGGAGAGCCTGCCTTCTTCGTGATCGCTGATTAGAGGTTGTGGAACGGGGAGGAACTCGTCATTGCCTTGTTGCTCGGCTGCAAGGTCGGACAATGCGGCCTGGACGAGGCGATAGGCACGCATGGGATTGATGTTGAGCAAATCGCCGATCATGCGATAGCTTTGGCCGCGATTGCGATACAGGAGGGCTTGCTGTTGCAGTTCGGCTTCGGAGGTCGTTTGGGTGGAGGTGAAACGGGCCATAGAAACTCCTTGTTACAGTTGTTACAGAAGCTGTTACAGTTCACGTTCAATTTGTTACATGTAACAGGCGCTTTGTTACAGTTGAACGGGATTTTGTTACATGTTACAGATAAAAATTTTTCGACTCATCATTTGTTACGGATGATTTAAGATGGATAGGCATGAGGTTTAGTGTAGCACGTATGTTCTGAAATTCAATGATAGGGGACTGATGGCGACAGAGTTTTGTGATGAGGGCGAGGAGCCCTCATCCCGGCCTGCGGGCCACCCCTCTCCCAGTGCGCGGGAGAGGGGAAGAATGATCTCCAAGAAGGGAGTTGACCTGCTCTGGTGATTATTGCTGTCGATGGGTAAAACTAGATGCTTCAACGACGACTATACCGTCGCCCCGACAGGGTCGCGCTGGAACAACGAGCTGATGCTGCGTGGCCTCATTAAGTTGCTCAGCGTTGCTAGCTGCCGCGTGCCGGCTCGGGCTTAGGCTGAAAGATCATCGATTGGTGCGCGGATACTCCGGCTAAAACGCCATCTCCGACTGCTAATGCCACACTGGCTGCCATGCGTGCAGCATCGCCGCAGGCAAAAACGCCCGGCACTGTGGTTTCTTTCGAGGCTTCGGTGTGGATTAAGGCGCCAAACGGTCCTTCATCGAATGCGCAACCCAGTTGTTCTGCCAGGGGGCTGGCCATGCGGATTTTGGTAAGCGTAAACAAACCGTCCATTGGCACCAGCCGGCCGTCCTCCAGCTCGACAGTTGCGGTGTCTACAATCCGCAGCACGTGCTCCGGCTCGATCACAGCACCTCGCGCTTTCAATGCGGCGGTCTGTGCTTCATCAGGCACGAATGCACCATTGGTGAACAACGTAACCTGCCCCCAGTCGGGCAGCAGCATGGCGTGGTGGATGGATAACGGGCCGGTCGCAAGCACGCCGATGCGGCCGTTGTCCAATTCGTAGCCATCACAGTAGGGGCAGGGAAAGACGCTTTTCCCCCACCGGGGGGCAAGGCCATCGATAGCAGGCAGTTCGTCGACCACGCCAGTGGCAAGCACAAGCCGTTTGCTATGGAATGTCTCGCCGTCACCGACGGTGACAACAAACCCGTCGTCGTCCTTGCCTGCATGCGAAGCGGTGCCTTCCACCCAACGCACGTTCGGGTAGGCCAGCAGTTGCGCCCGTCCTTCAGCGGCGATGGCAGCCCCATCGCGGCCATCCTGGCCGAGAAAGCCGTGCGACTTCTGCGCGAACCGGTTGCGCCGCAGGCCAGCGTCGATCACCAGCACCCGGCGCCGCGCACGAGCCAGTTGCATAGCGGCGGACAGGCCGGCATAACTGCCGCCGATGACGATGGCGTCGAAATCATTCGTGTTCCAGTTGGTGTGCATGGGCGTTCGTTCTCCGTGGATGAGTGGCAAAGTGCCGGGTAAAATTGGCCGATAGATCGGCCAGGGTGATGGAGTTAAGGCGCTCGATCAGCAGCGCCTCCGCATCGTGGAAAGCAGTGTCAAGCGACTCGTTTACGGCCTGCTCAACGAGACAGCCGGGAGTTTCGGTCCGGTTGCCCATCGCGAAGATCGTTGGTGAGCCGACGGCGTCGTAGATATCGCGCAAGGTCACGGCATGCAGGTCGCAGGCGATGGACCAGCCGCCGCCATGGCCTTTCTCGGAAGAGACGTAGCCACGGCTCCGTAGCCCGGCCAACACGCGCCGCACCAGCACCGGATTGGTGTCCAGATATTCCGCCAGTTCTTCGGACGTCAGTGGGCGATTGATATGTGCCATATGAAGCAACACATGCAAGATCGAAGAAAGTTTGCTATCACGTCTCATGTAACTAATGATAGTACAAATTGAGACGCAGCGCAAGGGCAACAGGATTCTCTAGTTGCAGGAGGTAATACGGTCCTGCTGTAGTTTGTAGGGATGTGCGGGAACTTCGGTAGTAGTATCATGCCCCAGGGGAAAATGCTGCAATCTTTAGGGACGCTGGCGGAAGCAACCCCGGCTTAAGCGAGAGCGAGGCAGATGGATGACAGATGCAAAATATACTCAGGTGCTGGAGTTGGCCGAAGAGCTCTCCATTGAGGAGCAGCATACCTTGGCTACGACACTCCGTGATCGTAGTGCAACGCGCCTCAGCCAGCGACAGCGCAACCAAGCGGCGATCGATCTACTCGATTCATGGGATGATGGCACCGATCCCGATGAGCAGCGCGAGACCTGGGAGGCGCTGAAGGAGGTACTTGACGAGCCCTAACCTTTGGTACGGGAAGACATCAACGAGTTCTACAGGAGAGCGTTATAGGTTGGTTATAACTTCCTCCACGCCTACCTTTTCCAGGATCCGTTCGTACACGTCCTGGGGCACCTCCCTACCGAACTGGTACCGTGTCAATCCCATATCGGATGCCCGTAGGTTCTTATCTTGAAAGATTCGGATTTCATCAATGAGATAGGTCGCTCTGGCCTTAGGATACTCTTTCACATCCTCTGGACTTGGCTTGAACTTATCTTGGCTTACCAACTCAGCCAGCAACACTCCATCGAACGCAAATAGGATACTATTGAGGTTATTGATGTTAATGGTCATCCGATATCGAAAGTGGTTGGTCTGGGGCAACTCATGCCGAAGGTAGTCGAGTGCATGTGCTTTCGTCGCGAATTCTCCAGGGTTGGAACTGGGACTATGCCCAAAAATGTAGATCATAGCTTACTCCATGGCCCTACCTTGATGATCACAACCCGCTGCGCGGTGTCATCAATCTCATAGACAACGCGATACTTTCCTTCACGGATGCGGTAGCCGGGCTCACCTACCAGGGCTTTGTAGCCGTGCGGTCGTGGGGTGTCGCCGAGCGCCATTATCTTTGCGAAGATGCGCCGTGCTATATCGGGTGGAAAGGTGGACAGGCTTTGAGCACCGAACGTGGGATATCGACAGTATAGACCACTTAGGCGGCTTGCTCGTTGGATGCGAGAAATGCTTCGAGTTCGGCCCTCGCCTGGTCAACCGAAAGCATTTCCGCGCCGGCGATCTCAGCCTTGCCTTCTCGGTAGAAATGGGCGTCGTCAGCGTCCTCTAGCGCCTCAAGCATCTCTCGGTAGGTTTCTAGATCGAGCACAACCGCCATTCGGTTGCCTTGGTCATCGGTGATGTACTGCGGTGCTTTCATTCGTCCGCCTCGCTCTCGTTGATTACGCAAGATTTCAAAGTCGAACATACCATCGTCCGGTGTATGGGGTTCTGGGAAAACGTCAACAAGGTTTGCACCGGAGCTTTATGGGCAGCTCATAGTTTGCCCTCTGGTAATGGAAGAGCAGGATTTGGCCCATCCGGTGAAAGTCAAAATCTTCTGCAATCTGACCCATCAAGCTGTTGATCTTCATGCCTCTACCTCCTCTGCATCCCTGCCCATGCGGTATTTGATGTCGTAGTTGATGATGAAGTCAAGCTCCTCGTTTGTGAAGCCATAGTGCTCCGCCAGCACACGGTCAATGTCATCAATGGTAGATTTCGACTTACCAACGGAGAACTCCGCGTATTCTATTGATTCACCGTCTACTGTACGAATAGTCTTGTTTGCAGCATTTGCGTTTAGGCTTGTCATTAAACACTTGTTGAAGTCAACGAGCCTACGATCGCTAAGTAGATCAGTGGGCATGGGAAAGCCTGAAACAAGGTGATCACTTAGGTGGAAACAATCCCCGTAGGCAATAAAGTAGGTATAAAATAGGCTACTGTTAAGTACAGCGCAGATCATGTGGGTCGTAGCTAAATCAGCAAAGTGTAAATATCGTCCATGCGCAGGCACTCCGACTATCCCATTCTTCGAGTAATAGGGTGCACCAGCTGTAGCCTTGATCCAGTACCTGGTTGCTTCTTGGTAAAAGATAAAATGTTCCATCCCTTTATAACTGAGAAGAGTATCAATTGTCAGTTGTCCTTTCGCCCGAAGTTTCCGAAATACGGTTTCTTCAATAGGAGATGCGTATTTAGGGAACGTTCCAGGGTGAACGAGTGTTCCTCGCATGACTGTGTACTCTACTTGATCAAACAAATAGCTGCGAGCTTCGCTCGACCAGCGTTGATAACGGGTTGTAGCAAGTACCGTAGACGTTGTATCCTTTGAGAGTTGAGCTATAAAGATAACGCTCCGACAGTTTTGCAGACCTTCAAATAACTTGCCAGGCCGATCATCAAATGTCATGGTAAATAGCGATGAACTTGAGCGAGTGAGTAGATCACGTACTGATACCATTCGTGACGAGCTTACCAGTGGCAATTGGACAATAAAGCTCGTACGACCATTACTCGCACATAAGCTTACACCACGCTCTGTGCATAAACCATGCAGATTACCGCAAGTTTCCGTCTTGTAACCGTAAACTCTATAAGTCTTTCGTACCGCTGAATATTCTTTCCATGGTGGATTTCCAATAACAACATCAAAGCCTCCATTCGTCAGAATCTCATAAAAGGCAGTGAACCAGTGGAACGGTTGTGTATTGTACGTTCCGTTCGACTCGCGTTTGATGTACCCGACTTTGAGCAGATCGTCATCCAATCCATCGTTGACCTGCTTAAGACGGTCACGGATCGCCTGACGGGTTTGGCGGAAGGTTTCGGACGAGGGATTAAGTTGAAGTTGGGTGGTGCGATAAGTGGAAAGCTCACGCTGCACATCTTGCACGTCACTCAGCAGCTTTTGCTGACGTGGTGACAAGCTGGCGATACCGCTTTTCCTTACTACGCCGCCGATCTGGTCAACACTCACATAGCCCACTAGAGCATTGCCCGCTCGGATATTGAAATCGATGTCGGGCAGCGGCTCGATATGATCGACGTCCGTTTCCTGCAAGTCGGCCACGAGGCGTAGGAATAGTCGCAGTTTGCAGACTTCGGTCGCCTCTTCCATGATATCAACGCCGTAAAGGTTGCGTATGACGATGCTTTTGGTGATGAAGTAGTCCCGGTTGGCATGCGCCTGCTCGGCATCCAGAATTTCCTTGAATGCGAAGTCGCCGGTTTTTCGCCGCTCCACCAGCAGCGCCATCCTGTCCAGCGCTTGCTCGTAGAGCGGCTTGAGGATTTTGATCGCCGCAAACAGGAACGCCCCTGAACCGCAGGTCGGATCGAGGATGCTCAAGCTGCTGAGCGTTGTATAAAAGCTCCAAAGCTGTCGAGCATTGAGGAACGGCACAAGGTCAAATGCCATTGCTTCCAGGTTGAGGTTAGCAGTAATCGCCTCGTTGATCGTCGCAATCTTGCCTGCTTGACCATCGGCGATGAGCTGATTTTTGCGCGCCTGCCGTGCTGCATACTCGCGGTCAGTCTCGGTTGGCAGCCGGTCGATCTGCTTCACTGCGGGGTAGATATAGGCGGAGATGGTGTGCGGCAAGTCGAGCGGGGCGAGGCTTAGGTTCGCCTTGTCGAAGAGGGCCGGAATGATCGTGTTGCGACAGATGTAGCCCGTAATATCCTCTTTCGTATAGTAGGCGCCCATCTGCTTCTGGTTGATGTACTTCTCGAAGATGTAGCCAAGCACATCAGGATCAATCTCGTCGTCGCTTTCGCCAGGCCGTTCGTTAAGATGCCAGCGCCATTTATCGAAGAATGCGAACAGCTTGGTAAAGGCCGCATCAGGGATCGTAATCGCAGTCCCATAGCGCTCCTCGATTGGATGGGGCATGAAGAGGCCGCCGTTGAGATAGGGGATGTTGCCAAGGAGTTGGTTGGTGGGAACATCGCGTTCCAGCTTGGGCTGGGCGAAGCCTTTGAAGAACAAGACCTCCAAAAAATCGCGGTAGAAGAGGTCCGTTTCCCGGCTCTGCGTTTGTTGCAGCTTGTGGCGGAGGTACTGACCATCGTTATCAAGGAAGTGCTTGGACTGGATGAAGTAGATGAACATGAGACGGTTGAGCATCACCGAGACGTACCAGCGCTGATCGTCATCGGTTGGAATACCACTCAAGAATTTCTGGAAGGCGTTGCGCTGGTTGGTGAATTCGTCGTAGAAACGCTTGGTGACCTTCTCTACATCGAGGCTCTTGATGACTTTGGTGATGACTTTTTGAATCCCGATCTGGCCCTCGGCATCTAAATCGCTGAATTCAAAGGCAATACCACTTAAGCGTTGCAGGAGTTGCTCACCGCGCAATAGGTCGCCGTGCGCCGTCCGCTCAACGCTAAATTCGCGGCTTCTGGCAGCGCCTTCGCCTCGTTTGATCCACTGGAAGACGGCCTGATGTTGTGCGCCCTCCTCGAAGATGATGATATGCTCGAACTGCGCCTCTTTGACCTTATTTTCGATACGGCGGCGTAAATCGGATGCTGGCAGGAGGCCGGCCATACCCACACAGCGGTAGACGACCATACCACCCAGCTCCGCTACCGGTGTGAGCGTGAAGGTTTGACCGTCAAGGACAAAGGTCTCCGGATGCTTTCTTGTGCGACTCCAACCAAGCTCATCAACAAACATCGCTTTCCAGTCGAAGTCCTTGAGGGCAACACGGAGATAGGCAAAGTTGACAGCCATGAACGGTTACTCCACTTCAAATGAGAGATGGGCATCGGTAGCAGCAAAACGGAGCATCAAACCAGGCCCAACGAGCAGACGATATGCAGCTCACTATCCGGGGCATCCGCCTCATGAATGACGCTTAGCTGCTCGGCTTCGCGGAGCGAGATGACGAGATCGGCTAATTGGTCATCGGCAATGCCACTTCGCAGCTGGCGGTTGAGCGTATCTACCGCACTTTGGCGCAGAGGATAGCGGTATACGTCATCGATTACGCGGGTGAGCTGCTCGGTCACCAGCAAGGGTGCGATGCTCTGCAAATGAGCGACATAGCGCTTGAGGGCATCGTAGACTCGAAAGCGCGCACCACGCATGCTGCCAAGGCTGCCCGCCAGCGTCGGGTACTGCTCCACGATGCTAAACGCTTGCTGAACCAGTGCGTGATGCTCCGGCGAGCGCGGTACGGCAGCGGTTTCCATGGTACAGGCAGCAGCCCTCAAGATCGCAGACTGCGACTGCGTCACACTGTTGCCATGCTCGTCAACCCAGGCAAGTGCATCATTACCTGTTGCGGTGCGTAGATAGACGAGTACACCAGGGGGGAGGCGCTGACCGTCGGTCTGGTGGAGCGGAGCGGTGGGATCGTTAAGCGCCCGCGCGCTGTAGACTACATTCGGTAAATCTTCGACCTTGCTTTTGAGTGCCGGATTAGCGGCGGTCGCGTTGCGCCAGATTTGATAGGCATAGGAGGCGAGATCGACCTCGTTATCGGCCGCATCATCGAAGACACCAGCTGTGCCAGCATACAGGTTTTGTAGAAACTGCGTCTCGCCGGCATCCTCAAAGAACTGTTCATCGGTACCGACGACCTCGCCGTTCTCAGCCAAGCGTTGGCGTACACGTGCTCGAAGCCGGATAATCAGTTCGATACCATCGGCGGGCAGAAAGGTGTAGCAGGTGATCGCAGGGGCGTGTTGCCCGATCCGGTCCACGCGTCCCGCACGCTGGATGAGGCGAATAATCGCCCACGGTAGGTCATAGTTAACGATCGAGTGGCAGTCTTGCAGATTCTGCCCTTCGCTCAAGACATCGGTCGCCACCAGCACGCGTAGCTCGCGGCTCAAAATAGCTGCATCACCAACACTATTCGACTGCGGGCTAAAGCGGTAGGCCAGTTCGGTCGGATTGGCCGATTGTCCGGTAACTCCGGCCACGTCCTCGATCCCGGCCAGCTGAAGCTGCTCAACCAGATAGTCAACCGTATCGGCAAATTGCGTGAAGATGAGAACCTTGTTGCCAGGCTCCGTTTGCAGCAATTGGATGAGCTTTTGGAGCTTCGCATCGTGCGCCGGCTGCCAGGGTGCGTGGGCTTGGAGGATACCCAGCAGCGACGTGGCATCGTGCAGGAGATCGCGCTTGAGGGCGACATTGAATAGCGTCGGGCGTAGCCATTTGAAACGCCTTTTTAGCGGCCCGGCGTAGGTAGCGTATATCTCAGCGGCACGAGCCGTATACCAGGCCGCGCTATTCGTTGCTGCTAGCACAGGCAGGTCAGCTTCATCGACTGCCGGCGACGTTAGTTCATCATCGGACAACGCCCCCTGCTCCACGGCCTCGCTCTCCAGATCGAGATCGCCATCAAGATCAAGCACATCCGCACCTTGCGTCCCGAGGGGCAAGGGCAGGCCGTTGCTCAAGGCATGCAGAAAAACGTAGTTGCGCAGGATGTGGCGGTGGAGCGATTGGATGAAGACAACCCCGCTCGATTCGAGCCGCTTAAACAAATTCGTGCGCGAAAAGCCCATCAAACGCTTGCCGGCCCGTGAAAGGTTATCGAGAAGCGGCTTTTCTTGGATATCCGCCAGTTTATCAGCAGTGGGTTTGAGATAGTTGGCGAGACCGTAGCGTGGTAACGACAGGGCATTAATCGCCTCGACAATCGTGGGGGCATACAGCAGGCTGTAGGGGTCGATAGCGTCACCGCTCGCTGCTACGGAGAGTGTACGCGGCACACGGTCGGGGAAGTAGAAGCGCCGGTCGTCGGGGAGCCGCAAAAAGGAACGACCATCCGCAGGGTCACGCTCAGCATAGTTGTCTTTAATAAATGACCGCGTGCGACGCACCAGGAAGAGGCGCATCAGCTCGCGCCAGTCGTCGGCAAACTCGCTGCGCTCGAAGGCGCGTATAGAGCGGGGTGAGACCTGTTCGCGGAGAAAGGCTGTCTCACCGACGGCACGGATGAAGGCCTCGGGTCGGACGCCCAGATCCTTGTCTTCGGCCACAAAGAGACGTAGCTGAGCGCTCAAATCGAGATAGGTCTTGTTGTAGGGCGTCGCAGACAGCAAGATGACCTTGCAACCTTCCTCCTGGATATATGCGTGGATCGCCTTGTAGCGCTTGCTCTCGCGATTACGGAGGGTGTGCGACTCATCGATCACGACCAGCCGAAAGCGGCGGGTTGGGGGCAAACGCTGCAACACCTGACTGTATGGGATGATCTCCGCATTCATATCCCAGGTCAGGTTGTAATCTTGCCACATCGTGACCAGGTTTTTGGGGCAGATAATGAGTGGTTGCCAGCCGTAATCGTCTTTGAAGATGCGGGCCAACGCAGTGGCCATCATCGTTTTGCCAAGTCCGACGACATCGCCAAGCAGGACGCCGCCCTGCTTATTGAGATAGCGGGCCGCAATCTTGACGGCGGCCTCTTGAAACGGGAAGAGCTTACTGCGGAAATCACGAGGCAGCGTGAACTCACTCAGGCCCGCGCGTGCTTCCTGCGAGAGGTGGTAGGCCATCTTGAGATAGATCAGATATGGAGCGAGCAGCTCCTCGCGCGCCCAACTCTCTTCGATCACTGTCGCTAAGTCGAGCGAAATATCAATTGACCACCGATCGTTCCACCGCTCGTTGAACCAGTCTTTCAGTTCCCGCGTGGCACTGTGGTCAAGGACATCAATATTGAGCTCGCCTTGCCGGCGGAGCCCCGCCATCGTCAGGTTGCTGGAGCCGAGGTAGCCTGTGACAGGATTGCTGTAGTCTTCGCGGAAGATGAGGTAGAGCTTAGCGTGCAAACTATAGCGCAGATGGAGTTTGACGACGACCTTGTTGGCGCGCAACTGCCGAGCAAGCTGCTGCAGAGCACGCTCATCCTGGTTGCTTGGCGCGCCGGTCATCAGCTGTGTACGAAACTCTTCAGCTACCCGCCGCTTGAGTTGTGCAGCCCGCTGCAGATCAAGGCCATCGTCCGCTTCGAGCAAGCGAAGGGCAGTCCTCAACTCTGCATCAGGCGCTTCGTTCATGCCAATCAGCACCCGGCAGCAGTGATCGGGGCCACCCGTGAAGTGCTCAACGTGATCATCCAGCAAGCCCCAGCCCCGCAGATTGAAGAAGCCAACACAAAAGTCAGCACGGTGGGCAGTCGCTAAGGTCAGCGACAGCGCCGGGAATAACTCATGATTAATATTGTCGAAGATGCGCGGCATGCAAGGTAGCCTCTCCACAGTCATGCATTGTAGGATTGCAAGGGCAGGTAGTCGGGCTAACTATAACCAAATGCGTACCAAGAGTAAAGCCACTTTCGTATGGCACGATGCCAAGCGGGTGGATTGATTCTTTGTGGGGTCAGTGACCAGCCGTTGCTATTGGCCGAACAGGGCTCGTTCCAATGGGAGGGGCAGTCGGGGTCAATGTCGGAGGGACGTAGGGCGTCGCGGTTGCTGTGAGCGTCGTCGTCGTCGTCGTCGGTTGGTCGGAGTTGAGGATGAGCGGCAGGTATACACCTTGACCCGAAGGCGTGCTCGTAGCCGCGGCTGAAGGCGTCGTTGTGGCCGT
>JACDGP010000215.1 GCA_013821605.1 Herpetosiphonaceae bacterium | reverse complement strand
CGGTTTCTACCAGCTCGATCCGGCCGCCCGGTTACGCGAGGTAGGTGCGTTTGATGGACTGAATACCGACGACCTGGCTGCGTTGCGTGGCGGCTATGGCATCCTTACGCTGGAACGGGCTGACCACATGATCGAGAATGTTGTCGGAACCTTCGAGCTACCTCTGGGCGTCGCGACCAATTTTTATATTAATGGTCGCGATGTGCTGATCCCGATGGTGGTCGAAGAGCCGTCCATCGTAGCCGGGACCTCGTTTGCCGCGAAGCTGGTCCGAGAGGGTGGTGGTTTCCGCACCTCCAGCACCCGCTCACTGATGATTGCGCAGATCCAACTGGTCGATGTACCGGAGCCGGAGGTTGCTACGGCAGCGATCCTGGCACAACGTGATGCGCTGTTAGAACTGGCGAATCGTCAAAGCTCGTCCTTGGTTAAGCTCGGTGGTGGTGCTGAAGATATCGAAGTCCACTCTTTTCCCACCTCACCCACTGGCCCCATGCTCATAGTTCACCTGATCGTTGATTGCTTGGACGCTATGGGTGCTAATGCAGTCAACTCCATGGCTGAAGCGGTTGCACCGCTGCTGGCGCAGTTGAGTGGTGGTCGTGCCATCCTGCGTATTCTGTCGAATCTCACCGACCGTCGTCTGGCACGGGCCACTGCCACGATTCCTCTCCATACGCTGGCTCGTCCCGAGATGTCCGGCGACGAAGTCGCCGAAGCGATGATGCATGCCTATGCCTTCGCCGCCGTCGATCCCTACCGTGCGACGACCCATAATAAAGGCATCTTGAACGGCATCGATCCGGTGCTGCTGGCGACCGGCCAAGACTGGCGTGCCGTTGAAGCCGGTGCCCATGCCTATGCTGCCCGTAGCGGTCGCTACACCTCGCTGACCACCTGGTCACGCGATACCAATGGTGACCTCGTCGGAACCCTGGAGCTGCCACTGGCCGTGGGCATCGTCGGCGGAGCCACCAAGGTGCATCCTGCGGTCCAATCCGCCCTCAAGCTGCTCGGTGTTCAAAGTGCCCGTGAGCTTGCCGAGATCTGCGCCTGTGCGGGGCTCGCCTCAAACCTAGCCGCTATGCGCGCCCTCGCCACCGAAGGCATTCAGCAAGGCCATATGGCCCTGCATGCCCGCCAGATAGCCATGAGTGCCGGGGCGACCAGCCAGCAAGTCCAGATCCTTGCCGATCAGCTCATCGCCGAGCGCAACATCAAACCGGCACGTGCCGCCGAGTTGCTGCGCGAACTGCAGGCACCCCTGCCCGTGGCGTAAACTTCCCCAGGAATAAGCCACACTCGTCTCACCATTACCTTGCTACCCATTTAGGGAGGATGCCCTACGCCGGTAAAGGCTGGTACAATGAATCATACGTCCCCACTGCAGGGGCAAGTCCGGCCCCAAGCGCACTGTATCCCCCGCGCTGTGTGCAAGGTGGCCTGAGAAGGAGAGTGTATGGCGTCCGCAAACACCACCGAAGTCCGCGATGCCCTGGCTCGCGAACAATACCTTGCCTCCGATGACATTACGACCGTGCTCTTCCTGGCCGAAAAACTAGGCAAGCCGCTGTTGGCCGAAGGTCCGGCTGGCGTCGGCAAAACGGAACTTGCGAAATCATGGGCGGCGGCCAGTGGTCGCCGGTTGATTCGCTTGCAATGCTATGAAGGCTTAGACGAAACCAAAGCGCTGTATGAGTGGGAATATGCCAAACAAATGCTTTATACCCAGCTACTGCGCGATCAACTCAAAGAAACCCTGCAAGGTGCCCGCACGCTTGGGGAGGCTGCCGACCGGCTGGCCGCCGAGGAGGATGTCTTCTTTTCACGGCGTTTTTTACTCCAACGACCACTGCTGCAAGCCATTTTGTCTGAGGAGCCGGTCGTCTTGCTGATCGACGAGATTGATCGCGCCGACTCCGAGTTTGAAGCCTTTCTGCTCGAAGTCTTGAGCGATTTCCAGATTTCGATCCCCGAGCTAGGTACGCTCAAAGCGTGCCAGCAACCCACGGTGGTTCTCACCTCCAATAACACCCGCGAGTTGAGCGAGGCGCTCAAGCGCCGCTGTTTATACCTGTTTGTGGATTATCCGACCGAGGAAGAAGAGCTCCGTATTGTTAAGCTCAAGGTGCCCGACCTCGCGCCGAAGCTGGCCCAACAAGCGGTCGAGCTGGTACAAAGACTGCGTGGGCTCGACCTAAAGAAGTCCCCCAGCGTCTCGGAAACGTTGGATTGGGCACGGGCACTCGTAACGCTCAATGCCCGCTCACTTGACCGCGAAACGCTCGACAACACGTTGACGGTACTGTTGAAGCATGAAAGTGACGTACAGCGGGCACGCCGCGCGATGCAAAGTGGTGGCCGTGGTCGACTGTAAGGAACGGAGCGAGCCATGCAAGATCGAATCGTAGAGTTTATCCAGGCCTTGCGCGCGGCCGGTGTGCGTGTTTCCTTAGCCGAAAGCGCCGACGGGCTGCGGGCGATTGAGGCGATGGGGGTGCAGGACCGTGAGTTGTTCAAAGCAGCTCTGCGCACTTCGCTAGTGAAAGAACATTCGGACTTCGCCGCCTTTGATCAGCTGTTCCCGATCTTCTTCAGCGCTGGTGCGCCACCGATGCAGCAAATGGGCGAAGGAATGACCGCAGAGCAAGAGGCTCAGCTACAGCAGGCGCTCGATCAGCTGATGGACCAGTTGGGCGAGCGCCTGCGCGACCTCCTGCGCCGTCTAACCAACGGCGAGGGCTTGACCCAGGAAGAGCTCGAAGCCTTTGCCAATCAAGCTGGCATGCAAAATATGCGTTCTGCCTCGCCCCAAATGCAACGCTATATCATGCAGCAGATGGAAAAACAGCTCGGCCTCAATCAACTGAAGCTGTTGCTCGAAAAGTTGGACCAGGCGCTCAAAGAAGCGGGCATGGATCAGCAGGGCCGTGAGCAGGCGCGTAACGCGGCTCAGGAGAATGCCAACTCACTCGAGCAGCAGATCGAGCAGTATGTCGGCCAGAACATGGCTAAGCAGCTAGCCGACGAGATGCGCCATGATCCGATCAACGACCTTATGAACCAACCCATCGACGAGCTTTCGGCCCGTGAGATCGATATGCTGCGCGACGAGGTGCGTCGAATGGCAGCGCGCCTCAAAACGCGCGCCGCCCTGCGTAACCGGCGTAACCGGCAGGGCAAGCTTGATGCGAAGGCCACGATCCGGCATGCCCAGCGCTATGGTGGTGTGCCTATCGAAATTCAATACAAGCATAAGCGGCTCAAGCCCAAGCTGGCGGTGATCTGTGATATTTCGACCTCCATGCGCCCGCATGCCAGCTTCATGCTCACCTTAATGTATGAACTGCAGGATGTCGTCTCGCGCACGCGCTCCTTTGCCTTCATCGGTGACATGCACGATATCACCCAGGACTTCGTCGCTCAACGCCCACAAGAGGCGATCCACGAGGTGTTACAGCGCATTCCGCCCGGCCATTATTCCACCGACCTCGGTGCCAGTCTGGCGACCTTTTGCCGTGATAATCTCGATGCGGTGGACCGGCGCACCACGGTCATCGTCCTGGGCGACGGTCGTAACAACTATAACGATCCGCGGCTGGACTGTGTCCAGACCATCAAGCGTCATGCCAAGCGCGTCTTTTGGTTCACCCCTGAGCACCAGCGGCAGTGGGGCACCGGTGATAGCGACATGCATCGTTACGCGCCGTTGATGGACCAAATTCATTACGTTTCGACGCTGCAGCAGTTGGCCGCTGCCATCGATCATCTGCTCAGTTAAACGCAAACCCGGTTGAGCATCCACGTAGTGCTATAATCGGGCCTTGTGGCTGAGGCACGCATGAATTTTGAAACGCTGGTCACGCTCTTAATTGTCGGGGTGGTCGTGGCCACCATCATCCGTTTATTCGCGGGTTGGAGTTTGGCGAGTTGGCTGCTGACTTTTGTGCTGGCCGTACTCGGTGGTGTTGGCGGCTGGCAACTTGAGCGACAGCTGCACCTGCCATCACTATACGCCTTTCCTTTTCCTACGGATCAGGTAGGTGTCTCGGTTGTCTGGACCAGTGTCGGTGCGCTGGTCTTGGCCTTGATTGGTGCCCTGCTAGCACGACCGTCTCAGCGTCAGCCAGCTCGTTCCAGTCGTTTACGCTAGTAACGCAAGAAGCGGGCGGCTTTATACAAACTCGCCCGCTTCTCTATTAAGTCCCCACCGCTCTCGTCAAATCCAACCTATGCCGGGGTACTATCTGACCCTTGCTCCGGCAGCACGATATCTAACAAGCTTTCCACAAAGGACTGCAGCGTATCGCGCGTCTTCTGACCACTCTGTGGTGCCGCAAGCACACCCGCGACCAGGCCGATAACGAACGCTCTGAAGCCCCAACGTACTCTGCGTTGCGCCCGCTTAACGCCTTTGCGCATCTCTTTCTGTGCATCCTTGGCGCTTTCGCTGGTTACTTCGGCCACCTGCGTCGCCTTTTCGCCCAGCTTTGAGACACCTACTCTGCCATACTCCCGTGCAGCACCGGCCGCGTCGCGCGCCTTGTCCTGTAGTTTGGCGTCATCAAGCTTGTCGCGTGCCGTTCCGGCATAATCTTTGATCGTGCCGGCAGCAGTATTGGCGTAATCGGCAAGATCGACATCTGCGACCGTATCACGTGCCGATGCTGCAAAGCCGGCGACCGCTGCACCTGCCGTTTTGAGCAGATCGGCTGCTGCGCTCGATCCTTCTTTGGCGCGATCCCTCAAGCCGAGATCATCGATTTTATCCCGTGCTGTTCCGGCATAATCCGCCGCCGTCTCAGCCGCCGTATTAAACAAGCCCTTGGCCTTTTTGCCGGCCTTCGCTCCCTGAGCGTCGTCTACATAGGCCGCAGCAGCCTCTAGTGCGTCATCGAACCAGCTCTTAGCTTTTTTGCCGGTCTTCGCCTTCTGAGCGGCATCAGCATACTCGGCAGCGCTATCAGCAGCAGTAGTGAACCAGCCTTTAGCCTGCTTCTGAGCTTTGCCCGACTTCACTGCATCCTGCGCATCGTCAGCATAATCGGCCGCAGCATCACTCGCTGTATTAAACCAGCCCTTGGCTTGCTTCTGAGCTTTGCCCGATTTCAAGGTATCACGTGCATCATCGACGTAGCTACTCGCCGCATCGGACGCTGCATTCCCGAATTTCCGAGCCTGCTTGCCCCGGCGCTTGGCCTCTTTCTGGGCCAGCTTCCTGGTCTCTTTCCACTGGCTATTCGACTGCTTAGCCAGATCATTCAACTGATCACTTGCCAGCGCGCCGAACTCTTTGAGATAGCCACCCCCGAGCGCCACTAGCTCCGCTGCACGCTCTTGCGCCCGCTCGACCGGCGTCTTGCGCTGGCGGGCAATCAGCTCTTGCAGCGCCGTGGCCAACAGTGCACCGGCAGCTGCCCCCAAGGCTAGCATCTCGTTTCGGTCACTGTTGGACTGACCATATGAATCCTGCGACATGCGCGCATCCTCCTCATATCATAAGCTATGAGATGTTCAGCACTTTATGTGCCAATAGCGAATTTAGCGCTTGGGAAAGGGCTAGCTCCCCTATCGATTCGTTGGCTTGCATGTTACACTGTCTCCTAGATGGAAACACAGCGCCATGCTAACCCTACCCCCTCAGCACCCCGCAGTCCAAGCTCCGACCGTCGCCGCTTTCTGCTACTGGCCGCGCTTGGAGCACTGGTAGCATGCACGCCGGTCGTGACGAGTGATCATGAGCCGGCCGAGCAGGCTGACACAGTCCCTGCCGAGCTTCCCTCGGTAGCTCCAGCGGTGGTCGTTCCCCCACAAGTAGGCTCGTCCCTAGATGAAACGATGACCGATGCTACGCCAACCGGTCCTCCGGCAGCTGGTCCAGCT
>JACDGP010000214.1 GCA_013821605.1 Herpetosiphonaceae bacterium | reverse complement strand
GTCCCACAAACAACACCAGCTTTGTAGGGTGCTTGGGGAGATGGAGGACTGCACGCGCCTCGGCTTGCGGTGTAGGATGAAAGGTCGTGGTATCAACGCCACAAGGAATAACGATGATCCGCTCGGCTTGTGCTGCATAATTCCAGATCATTTGATTACGATCAAGCGGCGTTGCAGCAACGATCGCGTCAGCCTCGCGTAGGAGTTGGCCCTCGATCACAATCCGCTCGTCGGTCTCGCTCCAGCTGGCCGCTTTCGCGACCTGGTTCTTCATCGCACCGAGCGTATGGAACATCTGGATGACCGGCGTGCCCCACATCTTGCGCAGCTCAAGCGCCGCCACACCCGAGACCCAATAATGACTATGGATCAGGTCGTACTGCAGGTCCTCGTCGTCCGCGAAACAGCGCACGCGCCCAACGAACTCGGGCAGATAATCTAGCACCCAGTTCTTATCATAGGGTGCAGCAGGGCCGGTCCGCAGTGTCACTACACGGGCATTGGCCCCAATCTCCGTGATTTGCGGCTCACCCCGCTTCTGGCTCCGGGTAAAAATATCGACCGCGACATTGCGGCGTCCCAGTTCGCGGGCAAGCTCACGAACATATACATTCATACCACCCGCCTCCTTGCCGCCCAATTGGGCCAGCGGGCTGGTATGCACGCTCAACATCGCAATTCGTTGGACCACTCAGTTCCCCCCTCGGCACCGTCTCCGCATAAAGTATGCCGATGATTCTACGTTCGCAGAAGTATACCGGATGGCTAGTGGGACCATTCGCCCGCACGATGCGAGCCATGCAGCGAGAGCACGTTGGGACTTGCAGAACCGCTACCCGGGTATAGACTACATACAACGCCATTACCAGTACACGTTGACGTTGTTGGCGTATCTGCTTCAGGAGATCATTGATCATGCGAAGTTACATCGGGCGCATCCTGTGCCTGTCCACCGTCCTGCTCGCCCTCGGCGTTACGTTAACGCCAGTCCACACACTGCTGGCCGCGCCGGGTATAACCGCCGTTCCGGTGGGGGCTGGCCCCACTGGCATTGTATTGAACAACTTCACGGGCTTGGCCTATGTTGCGAACTCTAGTGCCAATACGATGTCGGTACTCGATACGGCGACCAATACCGCTAGGACTACCATTATCGTAGGGGGTGACCCGTTAAGCACTGCAGTGAAACAAGGCTCAAGTTTTGGCTATGTTGTGAACCATGATGCCAACACGGTCGCAGTGTTTGATACATCAAAGAATAACGTCATTGTTACTGTTCCCGTGGGGCGTGGTCCGTCTGGCGTCGCTGAGAATCCCTATGGCGTCTCCGCGTATATTACAAACTCCAGCGACGACACCGTCTCGGTGTTCAATACCCAATCCAGGACCGTCGTGGGCACAATAGTTGTGGGAAGTAATCCTACGGGCGTCACACTGAATCCCAACAATCCGCAGGCCTACGTTGCGAACTCGAATGACAACACCATCTCGGTGATCAATACCACAACGAATTCCGTTATAGCGACCGTTCCTGTGGGTCGTACCCCCACCGGGATCGCAGTCAACGGAACAACGCAGCGTGCCTACATCACGAACTCCTTGGGCAACAGCGTCACGGTAGTCGACGCCATAGCCAACGTCAACGTGGCCACCATTTCGGTTGGGAACAACCCAACCGGCATCGCAGTGGATTCGAAAACCCAGCGCGCTTATATCGCGAACTCCGATGACAACACCATCTCGGTATTTGATACGAACACGAACACGGTCATAGCAACCGTTCTCGTGGGGAGTAAACCCACAGGCGTCATGGTGAACCCGAAGACCAAGCTCGTTTATGTCACAAACCAAAATGACGGTACTGTCTCGGTGCTCCCCGAGCAGTAGTGCTTGTGCTCTGTGCTAATAAGCACAGATAGGCACATCACAACCCCCAAGCGCCCCGGACTCATCGTCCCGGGCGCCTTTACGTCAACTGGTCTGGAGTTACTTCTTCTTGTAAATCGTCACCCCGTCGGCATCGTAGACTTTTTGCATGAAGTCGCCAAACTTGGTAAGCGTAGCCGGGGGAGCATTGTTGGTCGCAGCAAAATCGCGCTCGTTGCGACCAACATAGACATAGTCAACATGGTATTTATCAAGCAGCGGTTGGGCTACTGCGCGGTCAGGGGTAGTGAAGATTTTGGTGGTCTCTTGCTGACGAACCGCAAGCTGGCTATACACATCGGCCTGGCCGCCGCGCCATTGCTGTTCATGTCCGAGCCACGCAATTACAGTTGGGCGGCCCGTGCTCATCGAGACGGCACCGAAAGGCGAGTTGTAGCCGTCACCGGGTGCTTCCAGGATCACTGCATCGCTGGCCGTGTTGCCACGAATCCAGTTCATGGCCTTGACCTCCGCAGCGCGATCAAAATCTAGGTAGGCTAGGCCGTTCAACGTCGCCTCCACCGGATGCCAATTCGGTGCCAGGAACAGATAAAAGCTACTACCCAACAACAAGACCCCGAACGGCACCGCCCATACCAAGGTGCGGGCGCGGACGCGTCGTAGCAAGAACCACAGTGCGATGCCAGAAGCTGTACCCCAGACCAGCCATACCTGATAAAAGAACTTGAAGATCGTGTTCATCCGGCTGTCGAAGACATCGCGGATATACACCAGGTCGGTGCCCCACACCACCATCGCCCCCAGCGCCAAGAGGAGCAAGGCCGCGCTACGGCTACGGTTCTCGCTGTGGTAGGCCGCGACCATGGCCCAGGCGGCCAGGGGCAACAACCACAGCAAGGGCCAGCCAAAGATGACGCCGACCAGCAATGCAACGGCAGTGATAAGCGGCCATGAGATCGAAACCGGTGCTGACGGAAGCTGGTTGATAAGGCCGAAGCGCACCGGCTGCTGTCTGGGAACGCGTACAGCGGCTCTGAGGGGACGCAACACGCCCTGCAGGAGTATCGCCAGCAACGGCACAAAGAAAACGCCGAAGACCACGACGAAAGCGTGCAAGGCCGTGCGGGCCGGTGCCAACCCCAGCGGGAAGCCCTTGCCACTCACCAACGAGGTAAACGAAAGGTAGAAGGGTAACCATAAAATGTAGGCCGCCATGGCGACTGCTCCGGCCTGCATAATGCAATGCGGCCAGAAGATCCTGCCCGGCTGTAGAGCCAGCCAGGCATACAGTAAGCCCAGGGCCAACAGATACAGCAGCAGATAGGTCGGCAAGTCCCAGGAGTTGATCGCATATAGGCTGCCCAGGATAATGCCCGTAAGCAATAATTCGAGCCGGCCTCCTCGCGCTTGGAGGAAGTCGGGTGCCGTGCGGCGCGCCAGGAGATTGAGTGCCAGCGCCATTGCCAGCAACGTCCAGGGCAACGACAACACGTGCGGGTGCATATCGCCGAGGATAAATGAGAAGAGCGGAAATTCGGTGATGGTGTATTGTCGGAATGCTTGGCCATTGGCATCGCGCCGTGTATCCCATACCGAACGCGAGGGCCACCAGAAGAAATCGCCCAACTGCTTACCCGGTCTGCGCTGCACTTGGCTTAGATGGCCCCAATCAGACGGATCATTGGTTTGCGCGGTGGGTGGATTAAAGGTAATCGTTTTTTGACCCGCGAGCGACTGGCGCAAGGCCGAGGTCAACTCGCTCCCATCCAGCGCCATCACCTGCTCCATGCCCGTGAGGTACATCATGGCCGCCGACTGATTGGCCAGCAGGAGCACAAATACGGCTGCGAGCGTCGCACAGAGCAACCGCCGCCAGGGGCGTTCGGCTAGGCGTTGAACGTGAGCCGGAGCAGCGCTTGCTTCGGCAACTGTCGCCACTGTGCTAGGGGTCAGATTGCTCCGCAGCCCGATCGCATTCCAGACGATGCCGGCCACACCGTTAGCCGTTAGCGCGAAGATGGTCGGCAGGGCCAGCGTAAAGGTGATCGCACTCGGCAACGCCGATAAACGTGTCAGCAAGGCGATCAAGAGGTAGCCGAAGTAGTAGTAGTTGATCGGATAGCCGGCGAGCCAGGGATCATGCGGCGGAAACGCTTGGCTAGCGAGAATTCCGTTCAGGAACATGAAGTCCATGTTCGTCTCGGTGTGGTTGATACCCACGCCATAGGGCGAGTGCCAGCGCAGTACGAGACCCAGCAGGAGCGCCCCGATCAACAACCCTTCTTGCCAGGCCCACCAGGCAACGTGAGCGCGGAGTAGCGCACGCACCTCAAGGCGTGCGCTACGACAAGCCCACAAGCCGCTGCCAGCAACCACGAGCGCCATGAACACGATGAGGCCATAGCCAAAACTACCTAAACCGATGCTGGTCAGGATCCAAGCACCATAGGCCGTTAACAAGATGCCCAGCGGTTTGCTGAAGCTGATGCCATGGTCGGGCAAGCGGCGAAAGAGCCACAAGCTGAAAGGCAAGCCCACCAACCCCAGCACTTGGAGTACCAACCACCAGCGGAGGATATCAATGGTCATGGTGTGTGCCTACTTCAACTCTTGGAGATGCTGTGCCGCTTCTGTGCGGAATTGCGCATCAGCGGGCGCAGCCTGTAAGAAGGCCTGGTATGCGGCCACAGCACGCTCGCGGTCGCCCGCCGCATTGCGTAACCGGTACAGTTCACCGAAGGTGAAGAGCGGATCTGGTGCACTGGGGGCAACGGTGCGGGCCCGTTGCAGCGCCTGCTCGGCCACGGCCCAGCGGCTCAGCTTAATCATTACCGTCGCGAGCTTGTTGAGGTTACCCATCGAAGGATCGGCATCAACGGCCTGTTGCAGAGCAGTTTGTGCGGCGTCAGCGTGCCCTAGGCCAGCTTCTGTATCGCCCAGCAGCTGGTGCAACGGGACGTCTTTGGGGTTGCTCCCTGCCGCAGCTTGGAGTACGCGGGCCGCATCTTCGGGGCGTTTGAGCTGAAGATAGAGTGTCGCAAGCCCGAATGCGGCAGACCCATTGGTCGGATCGGCGGTATTTGCCGCTTCGCGCATCGCAAGTTCACCATTCTCCGCCACAGCCGGTGGTAGACTCGCGACGGGGGGCACGACGAGGTTGGGACGGACGCGATAGATGCGCACACTGCCCTGCTCGAAGACACGGTCGACCGACTTGCTGGCCATCGTTTCCCACTTAATGACCGCCGACGGTGTCCAGAAGGCCCGTTCCAGGGGTCCGACATAGACATAGTTGACGCCGTACTTGCGCAATAAAGCAATGGTGGTCGGAATATCGCCGGTGGTCGCCAAGGTTGTACTATCAGTAACACGCGGATCAATTAAGGTGTGCGGACGCTGTTCGCCCTCGTGGCCGTTCCCGTAGATTGTAGGTAGGCCCGTATTAGCCGCGATACGCACGCCGTAGGCGCGGTAGAACTCGCGGTCGTTGCTATACACCACCTGCAGTCCGGCGACATGCCGGTTAAGCCAGTCAATGCCGGCCCGGTCGTCATGCAAGAGGATGTGATGATCGTCGTTATCATAGGCGGCCGTAGCGAGGAAGTCCAGGCCATCTAGTGTGGGACCAGGATGGGGCGAGAAGCGCGTCGCCACGCGGCTCGACGTACCAACGAGCGGATAGACCGCGCCGGCCCCAACCAGCACCAGCAAAGCACCGGTCCAAGCGCTCGGTAACAGCGGATGCAGGCGACCCAGCAGCCGTAGCACAACGGGCACCGCTGCAGCGGCAGCCAGGGCCAACAGCGTCCAGCTCTGGAAGCCAAACTTAAAGACCGTATTCATCCGCTCGAAGTTGCCACCATCGAGGTGGTCACGAACATAGACAAACTGAATGGCCAGGAAGACCAGCATGCCAACCGCTACGAGCCAGAGCGTGACCCATTCTTCGTCGCGCAACCGAGCAAATAAGGCTAAGGCAAGCGCAACGATCACGAGCAAGAGCAACAGCGCGCGCAAGCC
>JACDGP010000077.1 GCA_013821605.1 Herpetosiphonaceae bacterium | reverse complement strand
GTGGTGTAGGCGCTCAAGATCCTACCGCCCAGCTACAGCGCATTCAGGGCATGCTCCAGCAGATCCTGAATGGGTCGAACGTGACCATCTTGTCGCAAAATGAGCCGGTAGCCGGTCGCAATGCTTGGAAGTTGAAGCTCACGCCCAAGCCGGAAACGGCCCAGCAGATGCAGTTGACCAGCGCCCTCGAAACCACCCTCTGGGTGGACCAGGAACGCTCGATCCCACTTAAAGGGTTGGTGAATGCCGCCGATATTGGTAAGCTCGAAGGTACCGTCAAAACGATCGAGCTTGACAAAGGCATTGCGCCGAGCGTCTTCACCTTTACACCACCGGCTGGAGCTAAAATCGTTGACGCAGCCGAGCTAGCCAAGCAGGCCCGTCCACAAACCACGACTCTGGCCGATGCCAGCAAGAAGGCGTCGTTCAAAGTCATGACACCCCAGCCGCTACCTGCCGGTGTTAAGCTGGACGAGGTTCAGTCGGCCAGCACGGGTGGCGAAAGTGTTATCCAGCAGTATAGCGGCACGACCTCCTTTAGCGTCGTGCAAACCAAGGGCCAGGGCCGGGGTTTTGCCCAAAATGATATGCCCTTCGGTGCTAAGACCGAAAACGTGACGGTCCATGGCCAGCAGGCAACTTTGATCACCGGCACCGCCGATCAGAAGGGCACGTTGCTCCGCTGGCAGGAAAACGGTGTCACGATCATTATCGCCGGCACGCTGAGCCGTGACCAGGCCTTAGCGCTTGCCGCCAGCCTGAAGTAACACTTCATCCACACCCCCTGAGTGCCCGCAGCCGGTGACCCGGATGCGGGCATCTCATGGTTGATGGTGGTATGCTGAAAACGATCAGGAGATAAAAAAGTATGGCACCACTCATTCATACACACGCTTTAGAAAAACTTTATATGATGGGCAAAGAGCCGGTACATGCCTTAGCAGGTGTCGACCTGACCATTGAACGCGGTGAATTTGTGGCGCTGGTTGGGCCATCGGGATCGGGGAAGTCAACGCTCATGAATCTACTAGGGGGCCTCGACCGGCCCACTGGCGGTGAGGTCTGGGTTGACGAGCTAGAGATTGGCAAAGCTTCCGACAAACAACTCGTAAATTACCGGCGAGATAAGCTTGGTTTTATTTTTCAAAGTTTTAACCTGCTCCAAATGCGTACTGCGGCAGAAAATGTCGAAGTGCCGCTGATGCTGGCCGGTGTGGCCAAGCATACTCGCCACGAACGAGCGCTTGCGTTACTACAACAGGTCGGTCTAGGTAAGCGTGCTGATCACAAGCCTAACGAACTCTCGGGCGGCGAGCAGCAACGCGTGGCCGTTGCACGCTCACTAGCTAATAATCCTCGTCTGGTATTGGCCGACGAACCGACCGGTAACCTCGACTCAAAAAGTGGCCGCGAAATATTGGCCCTGCTACAGTCGATGACGCGCCACCAAGGCCGGACGCTGGTGCTGGTAACACACGATCCGGGCGTAGCATCACATGCTGATCGGATTGTGTACCTGATGGATGGTCAAATTCAGCGCATCGAAACTGTCGCCCACCCGGCGAACGGTCAAGTACCCGCTGAGGAGATACTGGTATGAAATGGGGCGATTTAATCAGCAGCGCCGCATCGAACTTAACGCGCCGTAAAGTACGGACCCTCCTGACATCAGTGGGTGTCGTCGTCGGCATCCTCACGATTGTCACCATGGTCTCGCTCGGTATTGGCGTGCGCGTCGAAATCAATAAGCAATTCGAAGCCATCGGTCTTGAGCGCGTCTTTGTCACACCCCCGGAAGGCCAGCAGAATTTCTTCACCCAGTTTGGCCGACCCGAACGCACCAAGGTGATCACCCCGGCAGATATTACCCGCTGGCAGTCCTTACCGGACGTTGCCCCCAACGGCGTGCAAGCCGATATCGACGTGAGCTTTGGTGTCGGCAGCGGGGTCGAAATCGGTGACCATTCGGCCGGCGTTGGTCTCACTGGCAAAGCCAACTTTCAGGCTCCCTTTCAAGTGGCACCCACTGCCCTAGCCGGCACTATTGACATACCCCCGGCGGGCGGCTCGGCGGTCTTGTACACCGGTGCGCTCAAAAATCTGAAGCTAACGGTCGATGACGTCAAGCCGCTCATTGGCCAGACCTTTAACATTATCCTGCGCAATCCCCAGGGACCGACCAAATCGTTTCCCTTCGTCCTCCAAGGCATTTCATCCGATACACGCCAGCGCGTCGAACTCGCCCTCCCCGATCGTATCAAGCTCAAAAGCTGGTGGCTCAACGAGCCCGATCTGATCAACAAAGTCGGCTATGACAACGTACAGGTTCGCGCGAAGGACGTGGCGTCCGCAGCAACTGTGGTTACTGAGATCAAGGCCGAGGGGTACGATGTCCAGTCTCTCGAAACGATCTTGACACTGGCCGATCAAGTCTTTGCGGTAATCAACATCATGCTATCCTCGGTCGGTGGCTTGGCCTTGCTCGTCGCATCATTGGGTATTGTCAATACCATGATTATGTCGATTTATGAGCGCACGCGCGAGATTGGTACCCTTAAGGCGATCGGTGCCTCTCGTGGCGATATTCGCCTCATGTTCATGCTAGAAGCCGGCATGATCGGCGTGATCGGTGGCATCACGGGTCTTCTCGGTGGCTTTGTGCTGGGTAAGATCCTTAACCGTGTGATTCAGTACTATATTGACAGCCGCCATTTACCCATCCGTGGCAGCTTTTTTGTGGTCACGCCGACACTAGCATTGGCTGCCGTTGCCTTTGCCATGTTAGTGGGCATCGTCGCCGGCCTGTACCCGGCGAATCGTGCCGCCAAGCTCGACCCGCTCCTGGCACTACGCCATGAATAGTGGCAGCGCTAGCCGGTGGTAGCACATTTGCTCGATTGTGGAAGCAATGTTATAATCGTCGCCGTTGAACGCCGGGCTAGCCCTGCCCGTGCGCGATTTAATAAGGAGGGGCAGATCCATGGCCTTAGATAAAGATCATCGCACGACAATCATCGATAACTACCAGGTCCATAACGCGGATACTGGTTCGCCGGATGTCCAAATTGCGCTACTCACCGAGCGCATCAACCAGTTGATCGACCACCTGCGGACACATATCCATGATCATCACAGCCGGCGTGGCCTGCTTAAGCTAGTCGGTCGGCGTCGGCGCCTATTGACCTATCTCAGTAACCGCGATCGTCCACGTTATCTGCAGCTGATCGAGCGGCTTGGGCTGCGCGATACCAACCGCTAATCGTCATTCGCTTGCGTGTGCATAGCCCGAGGTATGTTACCTCGGGCATTTTTGTTGCGAGCGTGTTAAAATACAGTTGTGGAGCGCGGTGTTAGGGATTGGGGATTAAACGTAACAGTTCGTTGTTTATGTTTAGTCCCCAGTGCCTAACCCGCTCCACGTATGTGCAGGATGCACAGAAGGAACAGGCAATGGTAGATCAAGCAAAGGTAGTACGAGTGCAGGCCGACATTCAGGGCCGAACACTCACGTTGGAAACTGGTCGTCTGGCACAACTGGCAGACGGTGCAGTGCTGGCAACCTATGGCGAGACGGTGTTGTTGGCAACGGTCGTCGGGGCGCATGAGGCGCGCGAAGGCGTTGACTTTTTTCCGCTGACGGTCGATTATGAAGAGCGCATGTATGCTGCTGGCAAAATCCCCGGCTCATTCTTCAAGCGCGAAGGCCGTGCAACCGAAGCCGCGATCTTAACGGCGCGCCTAACTGACCGTCCTTTAAGACCGCTCTTTCCCAAGGGCTATGCCAATGAAGTGCAGGTCATCGTGACCACCTTCTCCACTGACAAGCTCAACGATCCGGGCCCGCTATCGATCGTGGCGGCCTCCGCCGCGCTAACCATTTCGGACATTCCCTTCGCTGGCCCTGTGGGCGCGGTCATGGTCGGCCATATCGATGATGAGTTCCGAGTCAATCCCCTCATGGCCGACATGGACAAGAGTCGCCTCGATCTGATCGTGGCGGGCACTCGCGATGCGGTGCTGATGGTTGAGGCCGGTGCCAACGAACTGACCGAAGACGAGATGCTCCAGGGCGTGATTAGCGGTCATGAGGTCTGCAAGCAACTCTGCGAGCTACAAGAGCAACTGCGCGAACAGGCCGGGCGAGCAAAGCGCGAGTTCATAGCCCCGGTCAAAGATACCTCATTACGCGAAAGTATCACGACCTTCGTGGGCGATCGCTTACGCAGTGCAGCGAATAACGCCGACAAGACTGCACGTGTGGAGGCGACCGACGCGCTTAAGCTGGAGGTGCGAACGCACTTTAGTGCAGACGTAGCCGAAGCTGATCTCACAACACGGGGCAAAGCTATCGACAAAGAGTTTGATGCCCTGTTGAAGGAAGAGGTCCGCAACGCAATCCTGGAAAACGGACTGCGTGTTGATGGGCGTAAGCCGGAAGAAATTCGTCCGATCTCAGTCGAAGTTGGCGTGCTACCACAAGTCCATGGCTCGGGCCTATTTACTCGTGGCCAAACACAGGTACTCACAGTCGTTACCCTTGGATCACCCGGCGACTCACAGCGCCTCGACGACCTCGGTCTTGAGAAGACGAAGAACTACATTCACCACTACAACTTTCCACCCTTCTCGACCGGTGAGGCGCGACCCTTGCGCGGTCCGAAGCGCCGCGACATTGGCCACGGTCATCTGGCAGAGCGAGCATTATACGCCGTGCTGCCCGACCCGGATGAATTTCCATACACACTACGGCTCGTCTCGGAAGTGCTAGCTTCCAACGGCTCGTCCTCCATGGCCTCAGTCTGTGGTTCTTCACTCGCACTCATGGATGCTGGTGTACCGCTGCTCAAGCCGGTAGCTGGCGTGGCGATGGGTTTGATCACCGGCGAGAACGGTAAGTTCCAGGTACTAACGGATATCCAGGGGCTGGAAGATAATCTTGGCGACATGGACTTCAAGGTCGCCGGCACCGAGGACGGTGTGACTGCCTTGCAGATGGACATCAAAACCACCGGCATTACCTATGAGATTATGCGCATTGCCTTCGAGCAGGCGCTTGCCGGCCGCCGCTTTATCCTCGGCAAGATGAATGCAGTGCTCGACGAGGGCCGGCGCACAATGGCTACCACCGCGCCGCGCATCATTACCTTGCAGATCAACCCCGAAAAGATCGGCGCGGTCATCGGACCGGGTGGTAAAACAATTCGTTCCATCATCGAAGAGTCAGGCGCTCAGATCGATGTGGAAGACGATGGCCGCATCTTTGTGACGACTTCGGATGCCAAAGGCGCTGAGATCGCTCAAAGCCGCATCGAAGCTCTGACCCGTGAGATTAAGCTTGACGAAGAGTTTAGCGGCAAGGTCGTCCGGATCATGCCCTTCGGCGCCTTCGTTAACCTGATCCCCGGCAAAGACGGCATGCTGCATGTGTCGGAGATTGCCGAGGGCCGGGTTGAGAACGTCGAGGACGTGCTCAAAATCGGCGATGAAGTCAAAGTTAAAGTGATCGGCATCGAGCCGGGCACCGGCAAGATTTCATTGTCGCGCCGTGCCATTCTGACCGGTGAAAGCGCAGAGCAGCGCAAACAAGCCGGTGGCGCTCCGCGTAGTAGCGGCGGCGGTCGGGGCGGCTTCAATGATCGGGGCCGTGATGGCGGGCGCGACGGTGGTCGTGATGGCGGACGTGACGGTGGTCGTGGCGCACCCAGTGGACGTCCTTTCGAGGGCGACCGGGGCATGGGGCCGCGTGGACCCCGCAACGGCCAGTAAACACCCGATCTGACAAGCCGAGCTGCCCGGTACATGATGTACCGGGCGGCCACACTTTAACTTGAACTAGCTGGCTGCCGTTTACCCGAGCTGCTTGCCGGGCTGCGCTTGCACGGTGGTCGTTTCACTCGCTATGGTTGCTGACGTGGGCACCGGGCGGAACTCTTGAATACTTGGGGCAAGCTCCGGATCGTCAGAAAAGCGGTCAATCGCTAAGCGACGCACTTGCGTTGCAACATAGGCATAGCCTAGTAAGCCCACCACGATAATTGCGAGCACCGTTGGCCCCGAGCGTGACAGCCAGAGCGAGATATCATTAGGCCGGCGCACATACAGATCGATCAAGTTCACGACGATCATTGCCGAAACCAGCAGCAACGCTAAAAGCCAGAGTGCGATGGTTTGGCGGCCAAGCTTACGCGGACCAATGCGTAAGCGCGGCATAATCTGCTGGAAGAAAACGGCTGAGGTGACCAGGCACAGCCCAAAAATAGCGAGATAGTCCAGCAAATATGCTTCGGTACGGCTCTGACTGCTACTGAGCCAGCGCGCCAGCGTGGAGATGGCCCGCTGAATTTCCACATGTTGAAATAAGCCCGCAAAGGAAGCAAAGGTCGTCCAAATAGCCGCCAACTCGATCATGCCCCCGAAGCCCGCCAGCAGATCGGAGGCGACGCGCTCAGCCGAGGTCAGACCTGTCTGAATCATGCGGGTGTCATCCGCTGCAGTCTGGCGGTTCAGATAGCGTAAGATCAGGGGTACGACGACAGCAATGATGATGAGGAGCACCAGCCGGAGTGAGATCGCCGGTAGCCGGATATATTCTGCTGCCGTAGGCCCAACAGCATAGCCGATCCCCAACAAGACCGTCATGTACACGAAGACACCTACAAACTGTGCGATCAGATAGCGCCGTAGTGGCACACCAAATAAGCCACACGCGATCACTGTTACGATGCGCACGCCCGGCAAGGCTCGCCCGATCATAATGCCAGTGATTCCACGGCGCTCCAGCCACCCAGCCGCCTTTGCGAGCTTGGCATGGTCCAGGTGAAGATAGCGGCCAAACCGGTCGATCAGAGGACGTCCACCACTCCGCGTCACCAAATATAGGATCGTCGCGCCCGCATTAATGGCCATGAACATCAGCAGCACCAACACCAGAGGCGCTTTATGTTCACGCAGGCGAAAGCCCGCATACAATACCGCTACGTCCGACGGAATCGGCATTGGCACGCCCAGATCCTCTAAAAATAGGATCAAAAGGATCGCTAAATCACCATACTGTTCGAGGACCCTTGGCATACCTGCCTTTCCTGACACAGTTACGAGCAGCATATACTGTGCCAACTTGCACCTCGACGCCCAGCCCAGTACACTTGCCTAGCATTATGACAGAATTCACACGACCAGCGGTCACGATCATCATCGTATCCTACAACACCTGTGCCTTGCTACGCCAGTGTCTCACATCTACATTGCATCCAACGCTGCCGCTTGAGGTCATCGTGGTGGACAATGCATCTCACGATGGCAGCAGCGAGATGGTGCATGCTGAATTTCCCGGCGTTGGACTCATTCGTAATACTGCCAACCGCGGCTTTGCCGGAGCGACCAATCAAGCCATCACAGCCAGCATGCACTATCACACGCCCTATCTGCTCCTACTCAATCCCGACGCGCAACTGTTGCCCGATGCCCTTGAGACGTTGTACGGCTTCATGCAAGCGCACCCCCGCGTCGGCTGTGTTGGTGCACGCCTCCTGTACCCAGACGGCAGCTTTCAGGAAGCTGCCTGGCATTTTCCCACACCCTGGATGACCCTGTTCGATCTTTTTCCGCCCCAAGGGCCCTTGTTTGGTCGCCTCCAAACCTCGGCCTTGAATGGGCGCTACCAAGCCGAACATGGCACTGAGCCCTTTCCGGTCGATCATCCACTGGGTGCAGCCATGCTGATCCGCCGCCGCACCCTTGAAGCGGTTGGGCCGCTGGATGAAGGCTATTGGCTGTATGTCGAAGAGGTCGATTGGTGTCGGCGCGCGAAACTGGCTGGCTGGTCAATCTGGCAAGTACCACAGGCGCAGGTCGTGCACGTTGCGGGAGCCAGTTCGCGCCAGTTTCGTGGACGTAGCTTGGTCGCGCTCCACCGCAGCCGCCTACGCTTCTTTCGTAAATTTGAGGAACCACGGGTTGTCAACCTGCACCGGCGCATCATGCAACTGGGTATGATCTGGGCTACCATCCACAGCTGCTGGGTCTGGTGGCGTGGGCATATACCGCTTGACGAATTACGGAGCCGCCTGGCGAGCTATGGTGCAGTTACGCATCTGGCGCATGCTACCTGCGCATCAGAGGAGCTTCAGGCAGCCGATGGTATAATGGGCCCCAGATGAAGAAAGCCTGTCTATGCCAACCTTGCACGTCATTATTCTGAACTACAACCGAGGGGATTTGTTGCGGACGTGCTTGGCATCGTTACAGCACGCCGCTCAAGCACATCCCCGCCACCCCTACCGCATGTGGGTGATCGATAACGCGTCAACCGATGATAGCGTGGCGATCATTGAGCGCGAGTTTCCGGAGATTGATCTGATCAAGAGCCCGGTGAATGGCGGCTTTGCGCACGGCAACAACCTCGTGCTACGACGGCTTATGACCACCCCGAGTCTGCTGGCTATCGACGATTATGTCATGCTCTTAAACAATGATACCGAGATAACGCCCGACGCCCTTGAGCTCCTCATCCACTTTATGGAAACCAATCCAACAGTGGGAGCGGTCGGGCCGAAAGTATTGCTCCCGGACGGTAGCCTTGATCTGGCGTGCCGTCGCTCCTTTCCCACTCCGGAGGTAGCCTTTTACCGCATGAGTGGCCTGGCCAAGTTATTCCCACACTCGCGGCGCTTCGCACGTTATAACCTCTCCTTTTTGCCGGTCGATCAACAAAGCGATGTCGACGCGCTGGTGGGTGCGGCACTCCTGTTACGGGCGAATGTCTTGCGCGAAATCGGGCTGCTTGACGAAGCCTTTTTTATGTATGGCGAAGATCTCGACTGGTGTTACCGCATCAAAGCATATGGCTGGCGGATCGTGTATGAGCCACGCGCGGTCGTCCACCACCATAAGCGCGCGACCAGTGCACGCCATGCCGCTCTAACAATCCATGCCTTTTATGATGCCATGCGTATCTTTCATCGCAAGCACTATGCGCGTGATACGCTCGCGCCGCTCAACTGGTTGATCGAATACGGCATCATGGCTAAGGAAGCCTGGGCCCTGCTACGCAATCGACTCCATACTCCCCTATGGCAGCGAGTAGGATAGCAGAGCAATGCGCCATCATCCACGCTTCTGGCTGACCGGCTCACTGGTACTCTGTGATGTCATCGGTGTGAATGCTGGGCTGCTCGGCAGCTACCTCCTGCTATACCCGCAGATCAGACACATCTATATGTTCCCGAAAGTTGACCAGATCAGAAATTTCTTGCTGATCTTCAACCTTCTATGTAGCGCGATCTTTCTTACCTACCGGCTGTATACCATCAAGCGCGCCGCCTCGCGCGTAGATGAAGCCTATAAAGTGTTTGTCGCGATGACGATGGCTACCTTAGGGGCCAGCATGATTGCTGCGCTGTTGCATATTGGCTTTACCACTTGGAACGTCGTTGCCACCTGGCTTTCTGCAACCATTCTGGTCGTCCTGTTACGCAACATCCAACGCTCGCTGGTCTATCACGCCCGCAGTCGTGGCTTCGACAACGCCCGCACGATCATTATCGGGACTGGACCAATCGGCCAGATGATCGCTCACGTTATCCAAAATGCTGCTCATCTGGGTTACGATCTGCAAGGTTTTGTTTCGGACGAACATCCGGTCGGCTCGAAGGTCCTCAATATTCCAGTCTTAGGCCGTGGCACCGACCTGCGCCGCGTGGTGCGTGTCTGCCGGATTAACGAGGTCTTGATCGCGCTGGCCGGTATCCCCTCACACCAGGTGCTCGACTTTGTCGCGGCTTGCCAGGATGAACCGGTCTCGATTAAAATTTATCCCGACACGTTTCAAATCATCACCAACAACGAAGTTAGCCTTGGCGATCTCGAAGGCTTGCCACTTTTAAGCGTTAAATCGACACCGCTAGACCTACAATTCAATCGCATCTTAAAGCGTGGTCTCGACCTCATTGGGGCCAGTCTCGGCTTGATCCTGTTATCACCCCTAATGTTGCTGGTCGCAGCATTAATTCGGTTTAACAGTCCTGGGCCGGTACTATTTGTCCAGGAGCGCGTCGGTGTCAATGGCACGCCCTTCGCCATGCTCAAGTTTCGCTCGATGCGTCAAACCGCCCAAGCGAACGGTCCCGGCTGGACGACACCAAATGACGAGCGCCGCACGCCCATCGGCAAGTTTATTCGTCGTTATTCCATTGATGAATTACCGCAGCTCGTCAATGTGCTGCTGGGCGACATGAGTCTGGTCGGACCACGGGCCGAGCAGCCCTATTTTGTGCGGCGCTTCAGCGCCAGCATTCCTCGCTATATGAGCCGCCACAAAGAGCGGGTGGGCTTGACCGGCTGGGCACAGGTCAACGGTTTGCGTGGCAATACCTCGGTCGAGGAACGAACGCGCTACGACCTGTATTATGTCGAAAACTGGTCGCTGCTATTCGATATCAAAATTATCGTGCGGACCATCGTGACGATTTTCCGGGGCGACAACAATGCCTATTGAAGGACGGAGCATGAAGATCGAGGATTTGACGATCGCGACGGCACACGAATTATTGCTTAACCGCGCCGTGAGCGCGGTTGAGCTTTGCGAGCTGGCACTAGCACGAAGCACAGCAGTCGAGCCGCAAGTCAATGCATTTCTGCATATTGATGCTGAGGACGCTCGCCGCCAAGCAGAAGCTGCCGACGCCCGCATCGCCGCCGGGACTGCCCAACCCTTGACCGGTATCCCGCTGGCCATCAAGGATGTCTTATGCACACGCGGCATGGCAACCACCTGCGGTTCACACATGCTCGCTGGCTGGAAGCCGCCGTATGATGCTACGGCGGTTGCCAAACTGCGTGCAGCGGGCGCCGTGCTGCTGGGCAAGACCAACATGGACGAGTTCGCGATGGGCTCGTCGACCGAAAATAGTGCCTACCAGGTCACCTGCAACCCGTGGGATACCACCCGCGTGCCGGGTGGCTCCTCCGGCGGCTCGGCAGTAGCTGTCGCGGCCGGTGAGGTATTAGGTGCCCTCGGCACCGACACCGGCGGTTCGATTCGTCAGCCGGCCGCCTTGTCGGGCGTGACCGGTTTCAAGCCGACCTACGGGCGCGTATCACGCTACGGTGTGGTGGCCTTCGCATCCTCGCTTGATCAAGTTGGCCCTTTGGCACATACCGCCCACGATTGTGCCATCCTGCTGGAAGCTATCGCGGGAGCCGATCCCCACGACGGCACTGCCGCCAATCTATCCGTGCCGCATTACGCAGCGCAACTGGATGGAACTATGCGCGGGCTACGTATCGGTGTACCCAGCGAATATTTCGTGGAAGGCATGGAGCCGGGTGTGGCGAGTGCGATTCGCGCGGCGCTCGATACCTTGCATGATCTGGGGGCCGAACTAGTCGACGTATCGCTGCCTTACACCAAGTATGCCTTGCCAGTGTACTATATCGTCGCGCCGGCCGAAGCCAGCGCGAATCTCGCCCGCTTCAATGGCGTGCGCTATGGACTCCATGTCGATGGCGAAGATGGCTGGGACGAGATGGAACGAACGCGTGGCCGTGGCTTTGGCCCTGAGGTACGGCGCCGTATTATGCTCGGTACGTATGCCTTATCGTCGGGCTATTATGATGCCTATTACCGCCGAGCGCAGCAAGTACGGACCTTGATTCGCCGTGACTTCCAAGCCGCCTTCGAGCAAGTTGATGTACTCGCGGCTGCGACAACGCCAACGGTTGCCTTCCCCATCGGTGCGAAGATCGATGATCCACTGGCGATGTATTTGAACGACGTCCTGACCTTGCCGGCCAGCTTGGCCGGTCTGCCTGGTTTAGCTATGCGTTGTGGCACCAGCCAAGACTTACCAGTCGGCCTCCAGCTGATCGGTAAACCATTTGCGGAAACTGATGTATTACGCGTTGCTGATGCATACCAGCGGGCAACCAACTGGCATACTCTCCAGCCCCCCTTATAGTGGGGCTGGAGACACCTGCTCTATATTCGACAATTCCCGCTCCCTGGGCTACAATCGCCTGTCGAAGGAATGTATTAATGCCCGCGTATGTCATTACGGTACGCCCCCACACGAGCGAGGACCAACCCGCGCTTGCCACTGCCGCCGCACATCTCGGGCTAACGCTCGACTTTGTTGTGACCGAGCAGCGCTATATCGTTGAAGGTGAGCTTGACGACGCAGCTATCGCCCAAATCGCAGGGCTGGTGAGCGACCCACTGGTTGCTACAGCGAGCTATCGTCAGTTAGAGCTAGCGGCGCAGGCACAACACACTGGCGCAAGGTGGGCCATCGATGTTGCGTACCGGCCGGGTGTCACTGATAACGAAGGCGAAAGCATCCTGCTCGGAACCGAACGTGCGGGTATTGTCGGGCTACGAGCCGCCCGCACAGTTCGACGCACGCTGTTGGGCGGGACGCTAGACCAAGCAGAGGCCGAACGGCTGGCCTGGGCTGCGCTGGCCAACGATCTGGTACAAACCATTGCCGTGACAAGCGCGGACGACGAGGCAGCAGCCACAGCCTTCTTTCGTTCATTAATTACGCGCCCAGTTCCAACACCGTCACAGATCGTCCAGGTGGATCTGCGTGAAGCAGACGACGACGAACTGAACCAGATCAGCCGAAGTGGTGTACTGGCACTCGATCCGACCGAGATGCAAGCTATCCAACACTATTTTCGCGAGCTAGGGCGTGACCCAACCGATGGTGAGCTTGAAACGCTTGCCCAGGCATGGTCCGAGCATTGTTCCCATAAAACGTTTAAAGCCTTGATCGCCTACCATGAAACAGGCCAACCTAGCCCTGCTCTAGGCGAGCTACAGATTGACGGGCTCCTGACGACCTATCTGGTACGAGCAACCAACGCCATCTGGCCGGATTGGCTCCTATCTGCCTTTGTCGACAATGCCGGCATCATTGCCTTCGGTCCTGATACGGCCATTTCCTTCAAGGTTGAGACGCATAACCACCCGTCCGCGCTAGAACCGTTTGGCGGCGCCAATACGGGCATCGGCGGGGTGGTACGCGATATCCTGGGAGTATCCGCTCAGCCAATCGCCAACCTTGACGTACTCTGCTTTGGACCGGCCGATCTGAAAGCTGAAGAGTTACCACCAGGCCTCCTCCATCCTGCTCGAATTGCTGCTGGCGTCGTCGCCGGTGTACGAGATTATGGCAACAAGCTTGGCGTGCCAACCGTGGCCGGGGCTGTGTTGTATGATCCCGGCTATATCCGCAATCCGCTGGTCTTTTGTGGCACCATCGGCTTGGCACCACGCGACGCGCACCGTGGTGGTGCCCAGGCGGGCGACGCAGTTGTCGTGATCGGCGGCCGCACGGGCCGTGATGGCATCCACGGTGCCACCTTTTCGTCCGAAGAGTTAACACACAATACCGCCGAGGTCGTTGGCAGCGCGGTCCAAATTGGCGACCCCATCACCGAAAAAACGATGATTGATGTGCTACTCCAAGCGAATGCGCAAGGGCTCTTCCGGTCGATCACCGATTGTGGTGCGGGCGGCCTTTCTTCAGCGGTCGGCGAGATGGGCGAGCGCACCGGTGTTGCGGTTGAGTTGCGGGATGTCCCGCTCAAATATCCCGGTCTGCAGCCCTGGGAAATCTGGCTATCCGAGGCACAGGAGCGGATGGTGGTAGCAGTGCCACCAGCAACACTAACGCCTTTGCTTGAGCTATGCCGGGCCGAGGATGTCGAAGCTACCGTGATCGGTCATTTCACCGGCGACCGGCGTTTACTGGTCGAGTTCGATGGCCGGCCCTTGGTTGATATCGGCATGGACTTTGTACATGATGGGCGACCACAGCGACGGCTCCAAGCATCGTGGTCCCCGTCGGCGACGGTCGATCCCGAGCTCCCGCCAACGTCGCCCCAAGCAACACTGCTGGCTTTACTCCGGCACCCCAATATTGCTTCCAAAGAAGCCATCGTGCGCACCTACGACCATCTAGTGCAGGGGCGGACGGTCCAAGGTCCCTTGGGCGGCTTGACCGGTGATGGTCCAACCGATGGTGCCGTGCTATACCTCCAGGATACACCCCCCCAGGCCATCGCGATTGGCCTAGGCATTAACCCACGCTATGGCTTGCTTGACCCCTACTGGATGGCCCTAGCTGCCTGCGCGGAAGCGGTTTCGAACGTTGTTGCGGTCGGCGGCGATCCCCACCGTATTGCGCTCCTAGACAACTTCTGCTGGGGCGATCCACGCCAGCCAGATCGCTTGGCAGGGCTAGTGCGTGCGACGGCCGGTTGTCATGATGCGGCCATGGCCTGGCGCATGCCGTTTATCTCCGGTAAGGACTCATTGAATAACGAGTATCGAGACACGTGCGGCGAGCGCGTCCCCATCCCCCCGACGCTTTTGATCTCGGCGCTAGGGGCCATGGATGATATAGCGCACACGACCAGCAGCGATCTAAAGGAAGCCGGTAATCTGTTATATATTGTTGGGACAACCGATGTTGCCATAGGCGGATCCCACTGGGCGCTCTTGCACAACGAACTAGGCGCATCCGTACCCCGCGTTGATCTTCAAACAGCGTGGCGGATCTTTGAAGCTATGCATGCGGCGAGCAGTGCTGGACTTGTGATGGCCTGTCATGATGTGAGCGAAGGCGGGCTGGGTCTAGCCGCAGCCGAGATGGTCATCGGCGGAGCGCGCGGCCTGCGCATCGAGCTTAGTAGGGTGCCGTTCAGCGGATCGGCACCAGCAGATGCGATGATCCTATGGAGCGAGTCGCCAGCACGCTTCCTGGTCGAGGTAGTACCGGCACACGCCACCGCTTGGGAACAACTTATGGCAGGTATTCCCTATGCCCAGATCGGGCTCGTCAGAGCTGATGAGCGCCTAGATGTTCTGGGGCTCAACGGGGTTTCACTGTTTGCGCTAGGCCTGGCAGAGTTGAAAGCCGCCTGGCAAGGTACTCCCCCCTCTCAAGCTCAGGGAGCCGCATAGAAGCACTATGCCAACACCGCTTAGTCCAACTGATTTTACCCGTGCTGCTGCCCAAACACTGGCTGGCCAAACTGGGGTGGTCGTGGCCGGTATCGACGATCTGGAACTTTACCTCGAAGTATTAGGACAGCCTACCCGCCTCCAACTCGATCATTTTTATGATATCTACCTCGCCGATCCCCAGTCGCTGCCCGCCATATTACACTCCTTATTTGAATCGCTCCACGATGTACCACCGAATCGCACGATCACCGATCCAGCAATGCTGCTACAGCGCATCATGCCGATGCTCAAGCCTCTGGCCTTACTCAATGAGATCCACGAGCAGCAGATTCCGCTGCTGCTCTACCGGCCGTTTCTCGGCGAGTTGATGATTACCTATGTGATCGACGAAGGTGAAACGGTTGCCTATGTCAGCCGTGATCATCTGGCCAGTTGGGGCTTGGCCGAGGAACTGGTGCACCAACAGGCACTCACCAATCTTCGCCAACGTACAACGCCACCGCGCATCAGTGGGACGGGTCACCATAGCCTGCTAATCTGGGCTAGCAATGATGGCTATGATGCAACACGCTTGCTGCTGCCAGAACTGCTCCAGCCATTTGCGCGGCAACTCGGCGGCAACGTCGTGCTGGGCGTACCCAGCCGCGACCTGCTGCTCGGCTTTGGCGACGACGACAGCATCATATTTGAACATTTAGCTGCCCAAATTACCGAAGATGCCACTACGGGACCCTTTCCCCTGACCGACCAATTGTTCACGCTGCGTAACGGACGCATTCAGCTTTACCAGCAGGAGTAGCGTATGGTCTCGGCTCTTAATCTGCTTGCCAGTGTGGCCTACGCTCTCGGGTTATTTACGGCATGGCAAGATCGTAGCTTTCGTCCGCTGCTGCTACTCGTCGCGGGCAGCGGTGCAATGCTCGGCCAGCCGCTATGGGCGCGCCTATTTGGTAATGCTACTAGTCTAAGCGGCTCTGCCTTGCAGGTAGGACACCTCTACAGCCTCCCTTACGCGGCGATCTACGTCGGCGGGGCACTGCTGGCCCTCCCACCGGTAGCCGTGATCTACGGTTTGCGTCATAACTGGTGGCAGCAACACTATGCCGCCGGCTGGGTCTTCTATTTGTTGTTTGTGCTCTTCTTCCTGATCCTGGATACGTTCGGCCTCGACAACAATATCGCGATCTACGCGCGACCACAGCTAGAGCGCGTCATGCTGCTGGCCTCGGTACTACAAGTTCTGCTGCTGGCAGGCGTTAGCTTCGGGTTGCTGTATTCATTTGTTGCGACTCGCCATTATGCTCTACGGATCGCCTTGCTGCCATTACTCGCTTCGGGACTGGCCGCCACATTTTTATTCAATGGCATTTTGGCAAGTCCTTTTTGGGTAGCCAGCTTCATCCAGCAACAAAGCAGCCGTACCGGTAGCGCTTTGCCGGATCAACTCGTGCTGGTCGGAGCGATCATCGCGATTGCACTGATTTTATGGGGCATTCACCTTTTGGCGAGCAGCCTCCATGAAGGACGCCGTCAACGCTTACAATGGCGCTGAGCAAACCCTCAGCGCCGCTGGTTGTTTAAGCCTCTAGACACCCTGAAACATTTGTGCTATACTCCGAATCATCGTCATAAAAGTTTACACGTGATCAAGGAGTTGAAGCCCATGTTCAAGAAACTCGATCAGTTGCTTTCGGGCACCTTGTTTATTTTGACCGGGCTGCCGGGTTCGGGGAAATCGCATCTCGCCGCTAGTGCTCGTCGCAGTGGCACCATCTGGATTCTAGATACCGAAGGTGCATCCCAAAGCTTGCTCGGCAAACCTGGCATTCACCCGGACATTCAGGCCGTTCAGACACTGTCCCTTAAACAGTTGTTGGACGCAATGCGCGAAATCCTACGCATGGGTAAACCGGGCGATACAGTGATTTTGGATAGTATCTCCAAAGTTATCAATGCTATGCGGCAACATGCCCAGCAGCGGGCCGGTGGTGATACCGACCGTAAAACCGCCTTGGCCTACGATGAGCATGCCTCGATCAATCGCAATATGCAGTCGATCTACACGGGCTTGACCGAGCTAAAACATGCCGGTTTTCATATCATCATGATCGGCCATCTGGCGAAGAAATACCAGGCATCGGGGAGTGCGCTGACGGATGTAGGCCTACGCGTGTTGGCTGACGAGAATATTAACTACGAGGCCGATGCGATCTTGCTAGTTGAGCGTACCGGACAGCGTCGATCAATTACGCCGATCATCAAGCCACCACGTCAACGCCACCTACAGCTTGCCCAAGAATATCCGGCATCGCTGGCAACCCTGTTCCCAGATCAGGTGCCACTTGATAACGATAAGCGGGTCGTAACTGAGCCACTAGGCCGTCCGCCTCAAACAGCTGCGGACGAGCAAGAGGTTGAAGCTGTAGCACCAGCAAATGTAACAACCTTCCCCGCGACCGAGTCACGGACCCGTCCAAATACACCGAAAACTCCTGAAGAAGCCGAGCAGCGTTTCTTTGCACGCTGGGGTCAGGTGATGGGTGGTACGAACTGGTCGGTGGTACAAAAGTTCCTGGGGTATCGCTCGCCGCGACCAACCACAATCGAAGAGTGGATTGACCTGGCTGCTGAGGTCCGCGATCATAATGCTAGAGCGAGCGTAGCCTAAAATCTACAAACGGTGGCTGAACGCTCCTGTTACCTAGCAGGAGCGTTTGTCGTTAAGATGGCTTGGTTTGCGGCTCGCTCCGCTCAAGGACTTCACTCGCTACCGGCTCTGTGACAGCAGGCACGGCAAGTTGAGGAGCTTCCGCTTTGCCAAAGCCCATCGAATCGGTGGCGACGTTGAGCATAGCACGCGTGTGCACCACCAGTTCATCCAGCTTGCTCAGCTCCTTACCATCGCGGGGCAATGCCATCACGAAATGGTTAAAGACATGGCTACGGTTGCAAATCAGATCGGCATAGGTTGCATCCGGCTGTGAGCGTTGCAGATCGGCAAGGTGCAAGGCCGCAAATTCACGAAGCGGATCGAGCGTGTCGGCGGATAAATGTGCGGCAGCGCCGGTAATAAAGTTGGTATCCGTTGTAACAGGCAAGATATGCATGATCAGGAGGTCACCGGCTTCGACACGCTTCGTGGCCGCATGATCCTCGACCGGAATACTGGTATCACCCCACAATGGTCGAACAGTAAAGCCCTGGCCCTTAATCAGATCCTCGATGATGTACGGCTGAAGGCGAATATCTGCCCACTGTGCCATCAACGCCGTTTCAGCTTCAGACAAGTCGAGATCCACCGTATCGGCAGCGAGCCGCACGAATGGCGTTTGCCCATCGATCAGGTGATCGAACAAAAACCAGGTCAAAAAGCGCTCACTGCCGCGATCCTCGTCCTCGTCCAACTCCTGAACCGTGTGAACATGATATTTTCCATTCCAGAAAAGGTCGAGCGCCGGCGGCAATGCGTCGGCAAAGCGAGCAACGGCATCTAAAAGCTTCGGCAACAAGGTATCCGGAGCTTGGCGTAGCGCTCGCTCCGCGCTGGCTTCAGCCGCTTCGATGGGACTGTGGCATTGTTTATATTTCTTGCCACTACCACACGGGCAGGGATCGTTGCGACCGACTTTGGCCATAGCAGCTCCTTGGAGTGTTTGGGGGAAGTATAAACGACGAGGGAGTACGAGTCGAACATGGTATAATCGCACGGCCTTGACTGGCGCTTTTGTGTTCACGCAGGATGATCGCTCGTTGGATAAAGTGGTAGCCACAGGGCTACGGTTGGTATGCTGGTTCGTGGCCGGTTGCAGCTTGATTGTGCTGGGCTATCAAGTGCCGGTCCGGCACAGCGTCCGTATCGGTAGCAATGACGGTGGCTACGTCCAAGGCTTTAATGACGCGCAGAACCGCTGGGGCACCATAACTGATACCAGCAGCAGCGCGCCCTTCCGCTGGACCAAAGCGCAGTCGTTCGTGCTCTTTCCTCAGGTGGGGCTGCCGGCAGATGTAACAATCCATTGGCGGGGACCAGTGACCAAGCCGCCGTCACAACTGCATGTGTTGCTGAATGGTACCGGCGAACTCGGCAACCTAGCCGCCACTGGCACCTGGTCTACCTCGACATTTCACCTGACTACCGGCTTCGCAAAACCGGACGACCTATTCGTAGAGTTGCGCAGTGACACGCCCTCACGTGTTAGTGGGACTGTGCATGGGATACAAGTCGACTGGGTCGAACTCCGTACCACCAGTTGGCCCATTCTGCCAGTACCAGCTCAGGTTTTGCAAGGCGGTCTGGCATTAGCACTTCTTGCGGTTGCCATACGTCGGCCACGCACGCTGCTGTTGGCCGCTGCTGGAGGTCTCCTGGCCTGGCTGCTTTTCTACCGGCTCCCGCTTACCGGCTACCCATTACGGCACCTCCTACGCTGGATCATTCTCCTGCTAGCGGCTCTGCTGGCAATCCGCCATGCCCCGGCACTGACCGGGCAGTTGACTGTGCGCCGGGCACATCGCATAGCCGCAGTCCTCGTCGTCATCTGGCTCGTCGGTGTGATAGGTGATATTCGTGCGCATACTGTGTTGGCAGCACCCGGGGTTGAAAAAGACTTTCGCGTTTTTGCGACCCGCTCGGAGCAGTTCCTCTGTCCAGACCATATCGTGTTAGCCGATGCGCCGTGTGTACTGCGTGCCGACGGCTTTTATCAACTCGGCTATCCCTTGCTGTTGTGGCTGGTTCGTCCACTGGTCCACGATAACCCGTTCCTGGCTGCCCGCTGGGTTGCGCTAGGCAGCAGCACCGTACTGCTCCTTGGCGGATATATGCTTGGCCTACGCCTCCTCGGGCCATTCGGTGGACTACTCACACTTGCCCTCGCAGGGCTCAACGCGTTAACCGTCCAATACACACTGCTCCTGGGTACCGATATGCCCTTTGCGGCAGCGTGGACGCTTGCAGTAGCGGCCTTGGTCTGGATCAAGGCAGCGAGCGGGCGGTGGCGTTTACTGGGTACCGGGGCAGTCTGCGGCCTTGCCTTTGTGTTGCGCCACCCCGGTATTTTAACCCTCCCGATTGCCTGGACCGTGCTCGTAGTACTTGCGCGTTTCCGTATCCGTGAACGGCAGCTTTGGCAGCACATCGCCTGGCTGACACTCGGCTTTGCCCTCGTCGTGCTGCCGCAAATTGGCATTAATAGCTGGCAGACTGGACAGCCCTTGTACTCGCAGCAGGCCAAAAATATCTGGCTGGCGGTCTACGGCAATACTGAATGGTCACGCTGGCCTGAGGCCTCGAACGACGTCAAAGTGCTTGACGTGGTGCGGCAGGAACCAGCACGCTTCTGGAGCAACTGGGGCCACAACCTCCAACTGTTTTTCGGTACGGGAGCGGCGGATACGAATGAATGGGGGCAGGCGGCCATGTTACGACTGCTGGGCTTCCCCGCGAATCTCCTGGCCGTTGCTGGCCTGTTGCACTGGGCCTGGCGGCGTCCGGGACGAACCTGGCTCCTCCTTACATCGACCCTATCCTATGTCATCGCCGTTAGCGTCGGGTTTTCACTGATCCGCTTTTTTGTCCCGCTGGTCGCACTCTGGGCGACTGCTGGGGCGAGTGCGCTCCTATGCCTGGGCCGGAGGTGGCATGTGCGCGGGTGGTCCTCCCACATAAACACCGGCCTAACACTACTTTTGCTCGTGCTGCTGTCAAGCGAAATTGGCAGCGGCGCAGCAGCGGTGCTCGATCTTCAACCGCCGGCCGACGTCGCTATCGTGGCGGCAATCACCGCCCAGCTGCCGGCAGCGAATCAGATCCAGCCACGTTTAGCTCCCGAAGAAACCCTCGCTAAATATAGCGCGATCGCTCACCGCTTTGCAGCTGACGGGCAATATATTTTGTGGTCTGCTCATAGTGAACGACCAAAGCCAACTGGTGGCGCGCTCCTAGCAACAAGCGGGCAGTATCAGCTGTATCGTCAGAAAACACCGTGAAACAACGACGTATCTTCCTCGCACTCCTGGCACTCGCGATCCTGGCCTTCGCTCTACGGGTATGGTATAGCAGGGTGAACGGCTTGCTGCCCCAGTTTTCGAATGCCGACGACGGCGACTATTATCAACGGGCGCTGCGCTTTGTTGTGACGGGCCACTATGTCGACGACTCGTGGTTGATCCGTCCGCCGCTGCATGTTTGGTTCTTCGCCGCCTGCCTTAAATTAGCATTATTGCTTGGGCGACCCATTACATACGGGGTGCAGATCATCCAGTACGCGCAAGCCGGCCTTGGCGCAGCACTCGTACCGATCAGTTATAGCACCGTCACACGGCTTGTCCGGAATAAGTGGGCAGGCCTGCTCTTTGCGCTCTTCTGGACTATTTGGTTCCCATTTATCGATCTATCGACCACGCTCTTCTCAGAGCCACTGTATTTGTTTTTGTTCACAGTACACTTGCTCCTGCTGCTACGCTATGACGATACTCACCGGCTCCGCGACATCGGTGCTGCAGGTCTAGCGTTGGGTCTGACGGCTCTCACCCGCTCACCCGCACTCTATGCGCTCGTCTTTGCCGTACCTTGGCTGTGGCACAAGGAGCTGAGGCGAGATCACGCAGCAGGTAGTCAGCAGAGACGGTTCAGACTCGGCTGGTCAGGCTGGCAGCGCGTTTTGCGCCCGTTCGCTATACTGGCTATGACAACGTTGCTGATCGTCTTGCCCTGGACAGCGCGCAACTGGCTAACCTATCATCGCTTTATCCCGGTCGATACCTTAGGGCCGATCAACTTGTGGCTCGATTTAGGCGACGCAAGCGAACGCACACCGAAGATCGAGCAGCTACGCCGGCTGTCGCAAGCCGACCGCCAGGCGTATGCTACGGCTCAAGCACTCGCGATCCTGGCTCATGATCCATTACGGCCTGTGCGACCAATGTGGAGCACCTTCCAGGCCGTGGTTAAGGCACAGTTCATCGAAGATTTTTTTGTCAAGCGCAGCGCTTATAACCGCGCACTACGGCCCGTCGTACCACTCGGCTTATTGGGCGACCTGCTGTGGCTGGTGTGGATGGTAAGCGGATTAGTCGGGCTGCTCCATCCAGCAACGGATCGGCCTTTCAAGTGGGTCATGAGCTCGTGGTTGCTGTACTCAGTAGCGACCGTTCTGATCTTTCATGTCGAGCCGCGCTATCTGCTCACGATCTGGTTACTGTTAGCCATGTATGGCTCATGGACACTAGCACAGGGTGCAGACATTGTCCGCATGCTCCGCCCGCACGCCATCCGCGCACTCCTGGTCACGGGTGTAGCGGGCGCTTTCCTGCTGCTATTTGTGACCTACCGGAATTACCCGGCGCTCCTTCTGCAGGGGCTACAGCGAGAGCAAGCTTTCGGTCGTGGCAAAGCAGCCTTCCACAGCAATAATTATCCGGCGGCCGAGGCCGCCTTCCGGATGGCGCTGGCGACCGATCCAACCTACATCGACACCAAGGTCGCCCTCGCAGCTGTGCTGGGCGCGGAAGGACGCCCGACCGATGGGGCAGCACTCCTCAATGCCCATGCGTCGCAGCAAAGCGAATTGATGTTAGGGGCACTGTTACGAGCAGCAGGGGACGTTGATCAGGCCGCGCCATTGCTGGAAGAAGGCGAACGACTGGTTAACCTAGATGTGCAACAGTGGGCGCAGACTGAGCTCCGGCCTGAGCCACGCAACGTGGTAACCTTAGGGACCAATCTTGATCTAGGCTATATCCGTGGCTTCGCGCTAGGTGAGCAGGTCAATGATCATAGCCTACGTTGGCTCGAAGGTGAGGGTGATATTACCCTACCACTACCGGCACCCCTCGCCGTAGGCAGCGTCGTCGTGCTTGAAGTAGCGGCGCCTATTCCACTCAATGGACCGGTACAGGTCCAGATCAACGATGGTGTGCGGCTCAATATTCAGCCACAGGCCCAGTGGCGCAGCTTCGTGCTGCCGGTGCCGCTTGAAGCTGCGGGTCAAACCAGCTTACGACTGCATCTCCGAGCGCCCGCATTTACGCCCATGAAGCGCGACCCGGCCAGCAACGACCCACGGAGCTTGAGCGTGATGGTGCACCAAGTGGCAGTTACACAATAAAGCGGGGTCAGTGACAATCACCGGCCCCGCGAGTGGTTCGGGCAGTCGCCCTAAGCCATACTACTTGACGTCGACCGACGCCCCGACCTCGACCAACTTGGCTTTGACCTGCTCAGCCTCTTCTTTCGAGACGGCTTCTTTGATCGGCTTGGGTGCGCTTTCAACAAGGTCCTTCGCTTCCTTCAAGCCCAGTGAGCCACCTGAAAGCTCGCGCACAACCTTGATCACATTGATCTTGTTGGGACCCGCCGCCGTCAGGATCACATCAAACTCGGTCTGCTCAACGACCGGTGCGGCTGCAGCCGCACCGTCACCGGCAGCACCACCCGCAGCGGGAGCAAAGCCCATCGGAGCCGCGGCCGTCACGCCGAAGGCCTCTTCCATTGCTTTTGACAATTCCGCCGCTTCCATTAACGTCAAACCCTGGATCTCTTCCAGAATACCTTGTACTTTTGCCGAAGCCATGACTAATTTCTCCCCACGCTTGCGCGTCATTAAAAACGAACGATCAGTTGACTATACCAATGCCTTAGCCAGCCTGTGCAGCGTTGTTTGCTTTACCCTCGCCAACCTGGGCCAAAATGTAGGCCATATCGCGAGCGATGGCCTGCAGCGTCGCGGCGATCCGCGTGGCCGGCGAGTTGATGCTACCCAAGACCTTGGAGACGCTTTGCTCACGGCTGGGGGTACTAGCAACCCGTTCCAGATCGTTGGCACCGATCCGGTCCGTACCCAGCAATCCACCGCGTAACACGACTGTATTCTTCGCAGCCTTGACAAAAGTGTTGAGCGCCTTGGCGGTAGCAACCGGATCACCATAACCTAGTAGCAACGTGACAGGGCCACCGAGAAACTCATCTAGCCCCTGGATGCCCAGGTCGTTCGCAGCGATTCTGGTCAAGGTATTCTTGGTGACCAATACCTCTGCATCACTAGAGCGCAAGGCAGCCCGCAACTCGCCGAAGTCGGCCACGGTCAGCTTGTTATACTCAGATACGAGCATTAAGCTCGCCTTGCCAATTTTCTCTTTCAGCTCCGACACGGCAGCAATGTTTTCTTTATTTGGCATATTTCACCTCCCCTCAATGAAAATAGAAAAGGCCTCGCTATTCTGAGCGAGGCCACACTGAATCCTTAGCAGATTAAGATGCGATACCTCGGCAGGTGGCCAACTGGCCATTAAGTTCAAACGAACGCCGGCTGTCTCAGGTTATTGAGTTGTTAGAAATTGGTTACTCTTCGGTACCACCCAGATCTTGCGCCGCCGCAATATCCACCGGAATGCCAGGGCCCATTGTGCTGGTCAAGGTCACACTCTTGATATAGATGCCTTTAGCACCACTCGGCTTGGCCGATTTGACTGCACCCATCAAGGCCGAGAAGTTGCCAAGGATTTGCTCAGGCGTGAAGGATGTTTTGCCGATCGCGACATGCAGCAGACCTGTCTTGTCATTACGGAACTCAACCTTGCCTTTACGTAGCTCGCCAATAGCGCGTGGCAGATCAGCGGCCTGCACGACGGTACCACTCTTAGGATTAGGCATCAAGCCTTTACGACCCAGGATTTTGCCCAAGCCCGCCTTGCCGAGATCACCCATGATATCCGGCGTCGCGACGGCGACGTCAAAGTCAGTCCATTCTTCCTTCGCAATACGCTGGATCAATTCGTCGCCTCCGGCATAGTCTGCACCGGCATCGCGCGCAATACGCTCAGCGTCCCCTTTGGCGAACACCAGCACCCTAACGGCTTTGCCAGTGCCATTGGGTAACGATACCGTAGTCCGGACTTGCTGATCAGCGTGGCGAGGGTCGATCCCGAGACGCAAATGCGCCTCAACAGTTGAGTCAAACTTGGCGAAAGAGGTATCTTTGACGAGTTGGGCAGCTTCTGCTGGCTCGTACGTGCGCCCTTTTTCGATCTTGCTTAATGCAGACGTATAGTTTTTGCCGTGCTTAGTTGACATGTTCCTTCCTCCTGTGGTCAACGGGCGAACGCGCCCTCCCACCTACTACGCGGACTACGTTCTATATGCTGAAAGCAACCTGCGTAGTATACCGTATTTATGGGATACGGGACGCAAGCCGCTTTACAGTGCTCATTATTCTTTGATTGAGATACCCATCGAGCGAGCAGTGCCTGAAATAATATTTTCAGCACCCTGGATATCAATAGCATTCAAGTCAGACATCTTCGTCTGGGCTATCTCACGCAACTGTGCTTTGGAGATCGAGCCGGCGACCGTTTTGCCGACAGTTCCCGAGCCTTTTTCAATCTTGGCTGCTTTGCGCAGCAGATCGGCAGCAGGCGGAGTTTTGGTAATAAAGGTAAACGAGCGATCCGAGAAGACAGTGATCTCCACCGGGATGATCATCCCGACCTGCGAAGCAGTGCGCTCGTTGTACTCTTTACAAAAGCCCATAATATTGATACCAGTCGCACCCAACGCCGGGCCGACCGGCGGAGCCGGGTTTGCTTTGCCGGCAGGCAGCTGTAACTTCACAACTGCCGTTACTTTTTTAGCCACGACATTCTCCTAGAAACCAATAAAATATTGGTGCTATATACCAAGCAAAGTGCAAAATAGTACTAACGAATTTTTCGTGCTAGACAGCCGCCATCACCTGCAAGAAGTCGAGTTCAACCGGTGTTTCGCGACCAAAAAACGAGACCAAGACACGGACCTTACCTTTTTCTTGGTCAATTGAGTTAACGACTCCTTCGAAATCACTGAACGGACCATCGGTAATCTTGACAGCCTGACCAACCACATAATTGACCCGAACCTTTGGTGCCTCGGTCTCCATCTGCTTCAGAATGGACTTAACCTCGGCCTCCTCTAAAGGGGTGGGGCGCGTCCCCAGCCCCACGAAGCCAGTTACACCGGGCGTGTTACGCACGACATACCATGAGTCATCCGTGAGCCGCATTTGCACGAGTACATAACCGGGAAAGACTTTTTTCTGAACCGTACGGCGTTGACCGTTCTTGATCTCGATTTCTTCTTCGGTCGGCACGATAACAAGAAAAATTTGGTCTTTCATCTCCATCGAGTCGATGCGATGTTCCAAATTTTGCTTGACTTTGTTTTCATACCCAGAGTAGGTATGAATCACAAACCACTGCCGCTCGGCGCTGGCGTCGTTCTGGCCTTCTGGCCGCACAGAGTCACTCATCGCCAGCTCCTTTCCACTATCCTCTAACCAGGAGGCTGTAGATTGTAGTCAGCAAGGTATCGGTCAGACCGAGCACAAGGCCCAAAGCCACAGCAATACCGATGACCACATAGGTCAGGCGCAGTGCTTCCTCACGGGTCGGCCACGTTACCTTGCGTAACTCACCACGCGTTTCACGAAACCAACGCTGTAAGCTACCTTCTTGCTTTTCATTCACGATTGCCACCTCTGGCCCTCCTTAGACCACACTGTATGTGGGCTTATTTGGTTTCCCGGTGGAGCCGGTGCTGGCGGCAACGTGGGCAATACTTGTTCAACTCTAGCCGCGCTTGATCATTTTTGCGATTCTTTTCGGTGGTATAGCTGCGTTCGCGGCATTCGTTGCAGGCCAACGTGATAATAATTCGATTCCCTTTTTTGGATGCCATCGTCGTACTCCGTAGACACTATAGAAGATCAGAAGCACACAGCAGAACAGTGCCTGCCGTATGCCTCGGCCATTTATACCTATATTAGGCTTCGATCTTAGTAACAACACCCGCGCCGACGGTCCGTCCGCCTTCACGAATCGCAAACCGCAACCCTTCTTCCACCGCCACCGGCATGATCAGCTCCACACCCATCTGCACGTTGTCGCCCGGCATCACCATCTCCATCCCTTCCGGTAGCGAGATGTTGCCCGTCACATCCGTCGTCCGGATGTAGAACTGCGGACGGTACCCTTTGAAGA
>JACDGP010000076.1 GCA_013821605.1 Herpetosiphonaceae bacterium | reverse complement strand
AACCAAGCTGCCGATGAACGGCAGGGCCGCGAAGGTCAGGCGCCCAAGGGTTGGCAGCAAGGGCCAGCGCACAATCCGAAGATGGACATAAAGTGCACCTAACCCAAAGACGAGTAGTGCCGAAGCTAGATCGGCCCATGCCGCGCCCACGACGCCGAACATTGGCTGCAGCAGCAGATTCAACACGAGGGTGGAAAGGGTACTTGCAATTTGGATTGGGACGAAAATCTTTTGCTGACCGGCCGCTGCCAAGAGACGACCATTAGGGATCGAAACCAACAAGACGATAAATGAAGCGGCTAATACTTGGAGTACTAGGGCAGCACCCGGAAAGGTTGAGCGAGCCAGGAAGGTCATGACTTGATCGGCGCAACAGATGAGCGTCACACTAATAAGCACACTCCCCCCACCGATCACGCGTAACATTTGCTCCAGCATCACGCGGACTTTTACCCCGAACTGGGCATAATAACGCGTAACTATCGGCAAGGTGACCTGTCGCACCACTCGCGGAAAAATGAGCAGGCCGGCCATCAGACTAGCGGCCGCATTATACACCCCCACTCCGCGCGTACCAAAGTTATGCGCCAGGAGCAATGTATCGACGCTGCCTTCAACCATGCCCAAGAGTGCAGCAAAAAAGAAAGGCATTACCGCCAGCCAGTGGCTCCGCCAGAAGCGAACGGTGAAACGCCACGGAGCGGATGGCAGATAGCGTGCTGTCACGTACATATACCCACCGAGTGCGCCCACATTCGCGATCAACACCATCAAGGCCGCAGCGATCGCATCGCCACCGATCACCAGGACCAGGAGAATACCCCCTAACTTAAGCAGTCCGCTCAACCCGCTAATCAGCACGGTAAACTCAACACGGTGCTGGCTCACGAGATAGCTTTGGTATAAAGCGCCGAGGCTTTCGGAAACGACAGTTGCGCCTAGTAACCGGAGGATCGTCTGCGCATGCGGCAGATTATTCGAGTGCGCCAACCAGACGATGAACATGCTATAAGTCAGGCAGGCACTTACCAACCGGATAGACAAGCATTCACCGACGATCTGGCCCGTATCTTGCGGGCGGTAGGCAACCTCACGCAACATAAACTGATCAAGGCCACCCAGTGCGCATTGTGTCAAAATCATCGCAAACGCGAAGCCAAGCGCATAGGTGCCGGCCTCAGCTTCACCCGCTTTATGGGCGATAATAAAAAAGAAAATCGTGTTTGCAGTGCGCGCCAGGATCTCTGCCAGCAGTCCCAGGAAGGTGCTACGCGTAGCGTGCTTACCCCATTCACTCAAATGGAGGACTCCTTCGGGCGGGGTGCGAGCCAAGCTGCCGCGCGCTTTTGTACACGGCGGGCCTTGGTTGCCAACAGTTCCCCGGCATTGATAGGTTGGGTATAGCACATGGACGGGCAGGTCGGGCAGCCCGTTTCACGTAAAGCGAGTCGCGCTGCGTGCGCTTTCGGTCCGAACCAGATGTCATCGAACGAGTCGTTCAGCAAGTTACCGAAACTTTGCTGCTCCCAGTTAACACAAGCGTAGACATCGCCGCTATATTCCACGACGCAGCTAAAAAAGCCCATCATACAGGTGCGGCTGCGTGTTGTCCCGCCCATCATCGCCCGCACATCGCGATAATAGTAGCGTAAGGCCGATGCATCTTCTTCGCCCAATTGCTCAAAGAACGATTGCGCCTCTTGGCTCGCAGGACTGCCCGGCACAAAGCCGATCATCTCGGCTGTTTCCAGATTACTGTAGTACGTGCCTGATAAGACGACGGGACTAAAGTGGATGGGCAGGCCGCGTTCTGTTGCGAAGGCCCGCAGCCGCTGCACATGTCCAACATTTTCAGGCATGACGACCGTGCTGAGTTTGACACGCAACATCGGGAACTGTTGGTGGAGTTCCGCCAATCCGGCCAGCACACGCTCCACTTTCGTAAAGAAGCCATGAATACCGCGCACCTGGTCATGCATTTCGTCGATGCCATCCAGCGAAATTTGGACCTCGAACAGCCGGAGTTTACCCGGTGCAGCTGCGACGTTGGTGAGGATGCTGGTTACATGTTCTAACGTACGTTGGACGTTAAGGCCGCTGGTGGCCAGCATCGCATGTTCGACCTTCGGGCACGCTGCACGTATGATCTCGAAAAGCTCGGGCAAATCTTTACGTAATGTCGGCTCGCCACCGGTGATCGTCAGGGACCGTACCGAAGGGAAGGGTAAGCGGAACATGGTACGGTATTGATCGAGCGACAAGGTAGGAGTGTCTTTCTCCTGCCAAATGTGACACATTTTGCAGCGACTATTGCAGTGCCGGGTCACGGCTACAATCAAATTGAATGGCCGTGCCAAACGTTCGCGGTTGACAAACGGAGTAATCAGCGCGGCAGTATTCGTCACCGCAGCAAACGATGGCAACTTATCAATAAATTCAATGCGCGTCGTCAAAGTGGATCCTCACAGCAGTACGGCAGCATGTTCCCGAGCACAACTGCACTCTATTCTACCTCCATTAGCCAGGAGGTGCGTTAACTAAAGATGATAGTTGTCTAACGTGATCACCGGTTGTCGGTGATTGGTGTCGTTCGGAACAGCTCGCGGATCGCACCCTCGCCATAAGCACGTGCCCCGCTCGTGTCACCGCGTGCTAAACGCCGTAGCAGAATACTGGCCAGATAGCGCGCTTCGGCCAGGGCAAAGAGCCAATAATTGCGTCGATTGAGATGCTTGCGAAAAAAGCGGATGCGGCTCTGGGCAAAGAAAAAATCCTTATGGTAATGAGCTCCCTGGGCGCTGACTGCTCCTTGATGCCACAGATGAGCAGCGGGAATACAGGCTACCTTATAGCCCCGTTGGCGGGCACGGATACACAGGTCGAGGTCTTCGTAATACAAAAAAAAACGCTGATCGAAGAGACCCAACTCGTCGATAACTCGCCGTCGGGCCATTAAACCACAGCCAAAGACAAAATCAAGCAGAATGCGCTCTTGACCGGCGTATTGGCCACGATCCGGTTCATTTTCGGCCATGGTCACGACCCGACGACGCGTCATACGACCACCAATCGCCGCGATTTGTGCCTGTTGATCGCGCCGGTAAATCAGCGGCCCGACAATCGCTAACTGCGGATCCGCTTCCATCGCCGCTACCATGCGGCTAAGCATGTCCGGGGCCGGTCGAGCATCATTGTCAATTTGCAAGAGATAGTCGACACCCGTCGATTGCTGTGCCAGCCAGCCAATATTGACGGCGCGGGCATACCCGACATTCCGAGGCAGCGCGAGCACATCCAGGGTGGGAAACCGCGCTTTCAGCCGCTGGAGGGAGTCGTCATATGATCCGTTTTCAACGACCGTAACCGAGAAGGAATCGTATGCCAGTTTTTCAACCGCCTCAAGACACCCAATCGTCTCGTCGGCCTTGTTCCAGTTTAGAATCACAATCCCAACAGTTGGTCGCACAACACACCCTTACGTGTTAAGATGCCCGCTCAATGCCAAAGATCAGCCCACTATACCATGCCAGCCTCCCCCACACGATGCCGGGCATTGCATACCAATAACGCAGCAGGCACGGATGGTGGCGGCAAGTCGTGGCTGTATCCAGTACTGCGAGCAGCGGTGCTAGCACAGCTACTAGGTAGGGGTGGCGATGGCTCAAACGTACCCGCAGCGAGCGACCCAATAAAGGATTGTATTGTTCCTGAATCGCTCCATAGGTCGCGCCAAAGCGACGCAGGTGGTGCCAGAGCGCATGGGCGGTTGAGCGTGCGGGGCAATGCCGGACCGTGGCCTCAGGTGCAAAGAACAAGCGTTGGCCCATGCGACGCAACCGGAAGCTTAATTCGGTATCTTCCCCGGCCGGCTGCGGAAAACGTTCATCAAAGCCGCCACTGTCATGAAATAGTGTGCGTCGGATGCTCCAATTCAAGCTTGGCAGATGGGTGCGAAGCCCGGGGGCTGTGCAAGCAAGAAAGTCGGCAAAGCTTACGATGTTATCTGCAACCGTCCAGTAGTTTTGGTCCTCAAAGCGAACACCGCCGCCCACGACCTGAGCACCTGCGCGATGGTGTTGCACGAGCCGTTCAAGCCACGCTTCATCGGCTATACAGTCGGCATCAAGAAAGCACAAGATCTCGCCTGTCGCGTGACGCGCTCCTATATTACGAGCCGCAGCCGGACTGATGGGCTGGTCGGTATCGAGGAACACGCAGCCTGCATGGTTTTGGAGGAGGCCGAGTTGGTCACGCCCGACGACGATGATTTCCATAGCGGAACTGCTTTGCAGGGCGACCGACGCGACGACCTGGCCGATCAGTGGGCTATTCAAACTTGGGATAATGACCGAGCAGGAAAATGAGGTGGTCATGCGGCTTGTTGTCGCTGTAATTGTCGGGCGAAGCCCCAACACCAAGCCATTTGTTGCCCGACAATCGCTGGCCATACATACCAGTAACGCCACAGGATCGGGTGCTTACGTACCATCCCCATCAAGCGAACCAAGCCAGCAAGCGGCAAACTAAGGATCAGAAGCAGCGGGCGCTGTAAAAAGGGCTGCAACGACGACGGTGTGGGGTACAGATCGCGGTACTGTTGGCGGAGCGTGGCGTGCGCTTGGCCGTAACGCATCAGGTGGCGCAAAATGCTCGTCAAACTTTGACGACTCGAACAATGGATTACGACCGCCCGCGGCTCGAAGCAGAGTTCCAACCCGCGCTGGCGCAACCGGAAACTCAAATCCACATCTTCGCCTGCTGCACCTGCAAACCGCTCATCGAAGCCACCACTCTCAACGAGGAGCGCGCGTTCCATAAGCAGGTTGCTCGTCAACAGATAGGACCGTTGACCACCAGCTGCCGAAGGTAGGAAGTTGGTAAATGATACTAGATGATCGCTCAAGGACCAGTAGTTACTCGTCGGTAGCGCAATCGCACCGCCGACGATTCGATGTCCATCGCGATAGCAGGCGACGAGGCGCTCAACTAAAGTGGAGGCAGCGACACAATCTGCGTCAATAAAGAGTACCAAGGACGCACTGGCTTGGGTCAGCCCTCGATTGCGCGCGACTCCCGCTGCGACCAGCTCATCCAACGCTATCATGCGGACCAGGGCATCTTGCTGGACTTGTCCGGCGGGGTCCTGGCCCACCACAATGATCTCGTGGATCAAGTGCCGGGCAGTTTGACGGCGCAAGGCCGAGATCACATTGCCGATAAGGGGCGAGTGTTGATTGGGAATGATCACGGAAATCATCATGCTCCTAGCTGACCTGTCAGGCGCGCCATCGCCTTTAACCCAGCAGCCGGAGTGTGGAATTCGAATGCGCATGCTGCACGCACTTTCGTGCCGTCGAGTACAGGTGCTAAGGGCCGGGGCGCAGTCTGTGCCAAGGTCGCTGTATCCAGTGCCACTATCTGCTGTGATGGCAAACCGAAGACGCGCGCAATAAGCATCGCGAAGCTATACCGGTCCATCATCTCGGGGCCCACGACATGATAGATGCCGCTTGCACCCATGCTGAGCAACTGCTGTACAACCTGTGCAATATCCGGCGCATACGATGGGCTTCCGAGTTGGTCATGTGGTACAGCAACGATCTCACCACGGCCGATCGTATCCAGAACCCGATACACAAAATTCTTACGACGGGCCTCGCTGCCATAAATGCCAGTAGTTCGTACTACCAGACCTCCTGGGCATAGCGACAGCACTAATTGCTCGCATAACACTTTATGCTGGCCATAAACATTGATCGGGTCAGGGACGTCGTCTTCGTAGTAAGGTGGTGCATCACCACGAAACACATAGTCGGATGAGAAAAAGACGACCCGCGCCTTGTTCCGAGCGCAGGCCCGTAGGACATTCTCGGTTCCACCGACGTTGATCCGGTATGCAGCTGCGGGCTCACGTTCGCACCAATCGACGTTAGGCTGGGCGGCCACAAGGTACACGATCTGCGGCTTGACTGCTGCGAATACTGCGTCCACTGCAGCTTGATCCTCCATCGCGAGTGGGATCATATCTGGCTGGGCCAAGCCGTAATAGCTGCCTATGATTTGATCGAGACCCTCATGGATTAGGCTACGGTAGATGAAACCGCCGAGCAACCCGCTTGCGCCTACGACGAGTTGCTTCATTGGTGCCGTAAGCTCCAGTCATATGGAATATCATTGTTTAGCGGATCTGCACGTTCAATTTCAAGCGGGTCATGCGGATGCGTGGCGCAGTTCGCAACCACTGCAGTGGCGACGCCGATCCCTTTGAAGCCATTCCACACTCCAGGAGGTACACTTACCAGAAGATAGTTGTCTTCGCCCATAACTATCTCTTGGACTTCGCCTTGCGTCGTGGAAGCCATACGCGAGTCATAAAGCACGAGCTTAATCATGCCTACCGGCACAGCATAGTTCAACGTCATGACCGAGTGGCGATGCCAACCCTTAATCACCCCAGGAAATACCGTCGAGAAATAGATTTCACCAAACCCTTGGAAATGCGGTGCATCGGCGCGCAGCATATGCATAATGGTGCCGCGCTCGTCCGGAATTCGACGCAAGGATATGATCTGAACGCCCTCAATCATGCTGCTGCACCGCTCAAAAATGCCTGATACCAGCTGATCGTTTCCCGCAATCCGGCTTCGAGCGAATATGTTGGCCGCCAGCCAAGCCGACTGCGTGCTTTCGTGGAGTCGAGGTACTGGTCTACGATCTCCGCAACCGCCTGATTAAGGATCATAGGCTCAACCTCCGTTGTCCCAAACAGCTTCATAATCAACCATACCATTTCATCGACCCTGAGCGGCTGCTGGAGGCTGAAATTGAAGGCTTCGCCACGGACTTGGTCGTCATTAATTGCCTCGGCTAGGAGCAGATAGGCTTGAACGACATCCTGAACATAAACATAGTCACGCTTCAAGCGGCCGTTGCTACGAATCACCGGTGCTTGATGTTGGAGTAGACTGCGGATCGTCCCTGGCACGATGCGACTCCAATTGAGGTCACCACCTCCATAAATGTTACCGCACCGTGCGATGGCTACCGGCAACTGGTAGGTAGCATAATAAGACTGTGTAATCAGATCGGTACAGCTTTTTGAAACGTCATAAGGATAGCGACCTTGTAACGGCATCTGTTCGGTATAAGGTAACGTGGCTTGATCACCATAGGCCTTATCACTTGAAGCAACAACAATCGCTCGGACCATGGCCGGATGTAAACGGCACGCCTCTAACAAATTCCACGTCCCGCGAATATTTGACTCGAAGGTTTGCAGCGGTGAACGACGAGCGTGGCCTACAATCGTTTGTGCTCCCAGATGAAATACTGTATCCACCTCGTATTCGTTGATAGCGCGTGCTACCACCGCATACTCCTCTAGCTGGCCGACCACAATATGGGTACGCTGGATGAGGCCGCTACGGTAAAGTTCACTTTGCGGTTCCGGATCGCGGACCAGTACGACCACGCTACACTCACGTTCCAGGAGTGCCCGCACCAGCCACCCTCCCAATAGTCCAGTCGCTCCGGTAACGAGCACGCGTTCCATATGATGCTTGTTGTCCATCAAGGCCACACTTTCCACGGGACATCGTCGCTGCTCCACAACTCTTCGAGGAGTCGAACATCCCGCACCGTATCCATGCACTGCCAAAAGCCATGGTGCTGGTAGGCCACGAGTTGCCCCTGCCGCGCAAGCGCTTCCATTGGCTCACGCTCCCACACCGCCTGATCATCGGCAATGTACTCTAAAACGGCGGGTTCGAGCACAAAAAAGCCGCCATTGATCCAGCCCAAGTCGGTCTGGGGCTTTTCTGCTACATGGACGACCGTACCATCATGCAGGTCAAGCTCACCGAAACGCGCCGGTGGGCGCACCGCTGTCACCGTCGCTAGCCTGCCCTGCTCGCGATGAAAGGCCAGTAAGTCGTTGAGGTTAATATCCGCGACGCCATCCCCGTAGGTCATCATAAATGTCTCGTTGCCCACCCACTCGCGCAATCGTTTAAGCCGGCCGCCCGTCAGCGTTTGGTCGCCCGTATCTACTAAATGGACGTGCCAATCCTCACGATGCTGCTGGTGGACTTCAACGGCACCGGTGCGCAGATCAACACTCAGATCATTATTGAGGCTATAAAAGTTCAGGAAATAATCTTTGATGATCGCACCTTTATAGCCGAGTGCGAGCACGAATTCCTGAAAGTGGTGGGCCGCATAAATTTGCATTATGTGCCACAAGATCGGCTTGCCGCCGATCTCGACCATGGGCTTGGGCTTGACGACTGTTTCCTCGCCCAACCGTGTCCCTCGGCCGCCGACGAGGATCACAACTTTCATACTTAATTCTCATAAACCGTTTGCCACTGTTTGGCCAGTCGGTCCCATCCGTACTGTTGGACACGGACATATGCCGCTTCGCTGAGACGTATACGTAGTGGTTCATCTGCGAGAAGCTGCTGTAATCCTGCAGCCAGGGCCGCCACATCGCCCGGAGCAACGAGTATACCGGCATGACCATGGTCGAGAACGACGGCCCTGTCGCCGACATCGCCAGTTACCACGGGCACCATCAGCGCCATGCTTTCAAAGACCTTCAGCGGTGAGCGCGCCCGTGCAACGACATCATCAACAACCGGATCGACACTAACCACTGCTAAGGCCAAGTAGTCACGTACGCGATGATGTGGCACTTGGCCCGTAAAGTATACCAGATCACCCAGTTGCAGCCCTTCCACCTCACGCTGGAGCACGGGTAAATCTTCACCGCCGCCGATCAAGAGGAGGTTGATTCCACCATTGGTATGAGCAAGCTCCGCGAACGCTGCCAACAACAGATCGACCGGATGGTTGTGCAGAGCGAGGGTTCCGGCATAGGCAATCGTACGCCCGTCGGTTAAGCCAAGCTGGTGCCGCAAGGCAGCCATAACATCCTCGGGTGGTCGCGTCGTCTGTTGCAGGTCAACCCCGTTGGGTACATAGACGATGTGTTTCAGGCTGGCCTGCCGAAGCTGACCGGCCTGAAACTGTGTATTGACTGTGACCCCCGAAGCGATTCGTGGCAGGAACCACTGCCAGAAGCGAAAGATCACCCGTTGCCAGCGGCCGTTCAGACGGTTGCTACCAACTTCGTCGTCATCACAGTCGACATAAAATCTTTGCCGGCGCAGAAGCATGACACCAATAATGGCTGCCAGGCCATTCACGGGCTGCGGTTTCCCCAGATGGTAGGCGTCGGCAGGTGAACAGATGATGCCCCACACCATGCCTAGTGTTGCGCCGATCAGGATCTTGAGAAGTGCGAATGCACCAAAGCGGCTGGGGACGCTCGTACTTTTACGTGCATGCATTTGTCCGACATACCAGACCTCAACGCCATCCTGGATGAAGCGTCGTTGGTTACAAGTCTGCAGATCAGGGTGGAGCGCAAGTAATCGCACTGTGTTGCCCTGTTGTACCAATTCACGTGCAATCTGAAAATATCGTCGCCCCGATGGTCGCTCAATACCCATCGGCAACAAGAAGACAATCCTCATGTTGGCAGCACCTTACTGACTTGCTCGATGTTCGTTACAAGTTGCTGCCACGAGAAGCTATGGAGGTCGTGGGCCGCAGCGACGTTGCGCTCCAGCAGCGGTCGTAGGTTGTGGCGGAAGTATTTAATAATCGCTTCGGCCAAAGCTACTTCGTCCTGAGGAGGTACGATCATGCCAGTGATCCCATCCTGAACGACCTCATGGAGACCACCAACCCGTGTCGTAATCACCGTCTTGCCGAAGCCAAAGGCCAACTGCAAAACCCCGCTTTGCGTCGCCGAGATATATGGCAAGACGACCACATCGGACAGATCGAAGTAAGCGCGGAGATCTTCGTTCGGCACATAACGGTTGACCAACGTTACCGCATCCTGAACCTTATACTCCTCGGCATAATGCGTATAAAAGGTCGGAGCGACCCAAAACTCACCGACGACCAGCAGATGCACCGGCAGTTCGGCCAGTACCAGCGGCAACGCCTGGATCAAATATTCCAACCCTTTATAGGGCCGAACAAGGCCGAAGAACAAGAGTATAGGCCGGTCCGCAGGTAGCTGGAATTCCTGCCGGATATCGGAAACTGTGAGCTTGGAGGTGTGGGTGGCCAAGGCAGCATAGGTCGGATGTTGTGCTTTAATGATCTGTGCAGCCGGCAGCAACGCCTTAAGCCGGTGGCGATCTTGTTCGCTATGCACCAGAAACGCATCACCATAGCGTAAGACCGTCATCGCCAGCCGGCGGTCGATCACACCGCCGCCGTCATGGGGTACAACATTGTGGCAGATGAAGATGATCCGCGCATGGGTATGCTGTTTCACCCAGCGCCCGATCATACTAAGCGAAGGCGTCCAATAAGGAACCCACCACTGCAGGATGACAACATCCGGCGCATCAGACCGTATTTTGCGGCACAAGCTCCACCACGTGAGTGGATTGATCGGATCGAGCACGTACTCACAATCCACACGCAATGGGGCAATGCTGGGATCGCGGTCACTCTTGCCTGGAAAGAGCCAGCGGGGATATTGTCGGGTATATGAATAAAAACGGGTGATGTGACCGGCCTCACGCAAATGCTTGACCAGCAGGGTAGTGTAATGTGCAATGCCTCCGCGAAACGGATAGGTTGGTCCCACAACACACAGCTTCATGAGGCGGCTTTCAGCGCGAAGATGATGACTCCATCACGATCATACACCGTGGTAAAAGCCGGGCTGTGACGCAGGGCGACGACGTCTACCCGGTAATCGACGTGCTCGCGATGCGGGCCGCTATAGATATATTGGACGCCTGCTGCACGACAAAGCTGGATACCGGCCGGACTTGGGAGCGGTGTCTGGTGCAGGGCTTTACCGAAGTCATTGATCTTTTGAGTGTAGTTCGGGATGTTGCTCCGTTCGCTGCCATAGGTCAGCGGTGGTAACGTCGAACGGCGACCAGTGAGCAGGGGAATCCACCACCCGCCGTCATCGCCCGCCAGCAATGTATCGCCATAGGCCGGAAACATGTTGACCAGGAAGAGCGCATCAGGTGGTGTATGGCTCTGGATCCACCGCATGGCCTGGGCATCAGCGGGCGTAAAGAGCTCATAGAAGGGATTGAGCAGATGCTGTTGCCATACACTCCCCCACAACACGATGCCCATCAGTGCCACCGTCCCAAGGATGCTAGCGGCCTTCGGGCGCTGCTTAGAGAGCGTTGCTTGCGCGACGCCGAGCAAATAGGCTGCAAGCGGGATCAAGGTTAGGTAGAAAGCAATCGCCGCTGTGAAGAATGTGATCACACCGGTCCCGGGCAGTCCTAGCATGTTGGGTATCACCGTCAGCAGCAGTAGCATGGTCCACACTGCGAACAAACCCATCCGCCAATCGCGCCGTGCTGCTGCCAAGAGCAAGCCGAGTATGCTGAGCAGCAGGAGTGGGCGGTTCAGGTAGCCGGGTGCGATTGCTTCGATACTCGCGTTCGCAGCGATGCGATCCGTAGAGACGGCATGGTTGACAAAGCCTACTACATTGCGTGGTAAGTAGCCATGCAAGGTATTCCATAACCATGGCGCAGCGACCAACACTGTAATCATGCCAACGAGTACAGCCGCGCGTATTAACCGCAGCCAGACGCGCGGCTGAGGTGTGCGGACCATCAGGACGGTGATGTAACCCATCACAAACAGCGCCGCCCATACTGCGACGATATAGTGCGTCATAAACAATCCTGCCGTCATCAGTCCGGCCAACAGCAGGGCACGCCACTCCATGTGTGGCGCTTCAATCGGAATCGCGATGCACAACAGGACCACTGGCAACACGATTTGCCCACTCAGTTGCGTAAAGCGACTCCAATTGAAATAAAAGCTGGGCTGAACACTGACGAAGCCCGTCAAAACAGCTGCCCATATGCCTGCAGTACGGCTACCACTCCAACGGCTCGTGAGCACATAAGCCAGGGGCAGCGTCAATGTAACCAGTGTTGCGCCGACCAAGACCAAACTTTGGGTCACCGGTATGCCGGTGACCCAGTGAAAGAACGCCACGTTCGCATGAAAGCCATAATGATAGGTAAAGGTGCTGAGCGGTGCGTATGGTTCCCACGAGTGAAACAGGCCACCGTGATCAACGAGCAACTGCGCCATCATCGTGTGCTGATAAGCATCGCCCCACATACCGACCGGCAAGTCATGAACAATGCCATAGTGCAGCAAGAAGGCCAGCAATACGCTCCCGCCGAGCAGTAGCGTGTGATTATCAGGCCGGGTTGGAAGCTGGAGCCGGTCGCGCCAAGAATTGCCGCGCGCCGGTATGGCCAGCACGACTAGCGCCACGGCGAGGTAGAGATATGTCGCCCCAGAACTCCATCGCAGCCCTGCCATCTGTGCTGCTTCGAGTACCAAGGGTGGTAATGCAAGGCTGACACCCGTCGCAAGAGCTAGCCGCTCGGCTGGGTAAAGCGGCTGACCAACCCATAGCACCTTCAGAATCGCGAGGCCGGGCAAAGAATACAGCAGTAAGCTGCTTACTAATACAAGGATCAATTCGGGCAACGTTTGGAGAAGAGTGCCTATCACCGGCCGACTGAGAAGGCCCCATACCGCTAGCCAGCAGCATGCCATCACGATTGATGCACTACGGTGTACCCACCGTGCTGGGCGTAACCCCTGTTGCACAGCGGTATATTTCATCGGCTCATTAAAGGCAACAGCGCTTCAGAATTTGTTATAGTTTAGCCAATACGGGTCTAAGGCCTTGTTCAGAACGGCAGTCAAGTATAGCAGCGGACGAAAGGGCATGTCAAATTGCATTTGCTAACGCACCAACGGCTAGGCCATCCAGAAGAAAGTCGTTTCTTCCCGACTACACCACCAAGCCCAGGCCATCAAGACGCCCTGCAACGGCAGACGCAGCCACAACAGAATGGGATAGTGCCTGCCACCAATCGGCGTGTTGTTGAGCGCCATGTTAATGTTGGCGGGAAAGACAGCAACGTAAAGTGCGATGAGTCCCCATCCTGCCACTTTCCGTACTGGCGGCAGCAGCAACCCAATGCCCCCCACGATCTCGCAGACCCCGCTCGCATACACCAACATCAGCGGTTCGGGCAAAAAGTGTGGCACAATCGTGACGAATGGCTCTGGTGCTACCAAATGCAGCACGCCAATCCCAACCATCGCGCCCGCTAACGTCCAGCGTGCAACCGTGCGAACCTGCGGTGTAATAGCCAATCATCCATCTCCCTGACGACCAGCAACATTCTACCACTGAGTTCAAAGCCCAAAAATCGGTATCTTGACAGCGCCACGCAGCTCTGCTATAGTCGCAAAGGCTCGTATTGTCGGTTCGGGAGGATGCTCCATTATGCTGCGTTTCTTCATACATTCCCCAGGAGAATTTGTCGCACATAGGAGCAGTGCGTCCGGCAGCGGGTAGCTATTTCGACAGTATCCTCTAACCGCCGTGGACGTATGGTCCACGGTTTTTTGTTGCGCGGAGGAATTGCAATGAAGCTTTCTATGATAGAGCGCTGGAGCTTCTTGGTCACGTATCTTAAGCCGCAGCAGCGGCGTGTCCTGCTGCTCGGAGCACTCTTGCTGATCAGTATCGCGTTGCAATTGGCCAACCCCCTGGTGCTGCGCTACTTCATCGACACTGCGCAGGCCGGTGGAGCAACGCGTAGTCTCATCTTGGCTGCGCTTCTATTCATCGGCGTGGCATTAGTCAACCAGCTCTTCTCGGTTGCTGCAACGTATGTGAGTGAGAATGTCGGCTGGACCGCCACCAACCTGCTCCGCGCCGATCTGTTGCGCCACTGTTTGCACCTCGATCTCGCCTTTCACAAAGCTCGTACCCCCGGCGAGCTTATTGATCGCATCGACGGTGATGTTAACGCCTTGGCAACCTTCTTTTCGGATCTCGTAATCAAAGTTTTTGGCAATGCTCTGTTGTTGATCGGTGTCCTCATTGTCCTATGGGCTATCAATTGGCAAGTGGGCATAATCCTCACGGCACTCGCCGTGGTCATGCTCATTGTTTTACTGCGTGTGCAAAGCATCGCCGTCCCTCATTGGAAGGCGTCCCGCCAAACGAGTGCCGAATTGTTTGGTTTCTTGGAAGAACGGCTGGCGGGCACCGAGGATATTCGCGCCAGTGGTGCAGTTGCCTATACGATGCACCGCCTTTATGAGCTGATGCGCATCCGTCTCCGGGCCGAGCGCAAAGCATTTTTGATCGGCTCGTTTATCTGGCTCACCCCGGTTTTGTTTGCCGCACTTACTATTGCCATAACGTTTGTGGTGAGTGCGCGCTTGTTTCACCAGAGCGTCATTTCATTGGGCACGGCCTACGTGATCTTCTTCTATGCCCAAATTATGCTGCGGCCGATCCGCATCATCACCCGCCAGATGGAGGATTTGCAAAAAGCCACCGCCGGCATGCTTCGCATCCAAGAACTCTATCAATTCAAGGCCACGATCATAGACGGCCATGGCGACAGCTTGCCCTCTGGTCCGCTGGAACTCGCCTTTGAGCAGGTCGCATTCGGCTACGAAGTGGACGATCATGTGTTGCACGCCATCTCCTTCGCGATCTTGCCTGGGCGCACCCTCGGCATCCTTGGTCGAACCGGCAGCGGCAAAACGACGCTGACGCGCCTCTTGTTTCGTCTCTATGATCCGACTGCCGGCACGATCTGTCTTGGGGGAACCGACATTCGTACCGTTCCTGTGGCCGATCTTCGCCGCCGCATCGGCATGGTCACTCAGGACGTTCATCTGTTTCAAGCCAGCCTCCGTGATAATCTGACGTTCTTTGATGACACGCTCCCCGACGCCCGCATCATGACGGTCCTGACTGACCTCGGCTTGCTACCATGGTTCCACGCGCTCCCCGCCGGCTTGGATAGCATCCTGGCCTCGGGCAGTGGTGGTCTTTCATCGGGCGAGGCCCAGGTTCTAGCCTTGACACGCATCTTTCTCCGCGACCCCGGCTTGGTCGTGTTGGATGAGGCATCATCACGGCTTGACCCCGCAACGGAGCAGTTGGTTGAGCGTGCCGTCGGTTCACTACTCCACAACCGGACCGGCATCGTTATCGCTCACCGCCTACATACCGTGCTGCGAGCCGACGATATCCTGATTTTAGAGGATGGACAGATCTGTGAATATGGGCCGCGCGACCGCTTAATGGCCGATCCCAAATCCCGCTTTTCACAGCTGCTCCGCACCGGCCTAGAGGAGGTCTTGACATGAAAACCTGGCGCTTTTATTTACAACTGATACGCTTTGTGCCACTGATGTACACCATCAACCTCGCCTGTATCATTGCGGTATTGGTGCTTGAGATGGTACCTGGCCTTCTTGCGCGTGAATTCTTTAACGGGCTGAGTGGCGGTGCGCCGGTTCGTCTAGGCCTCTCTGCGATCATTGTGGTGCTGGTAGTATCGGCATTTACCCGCGTGATCCTAACCTTCGGCCTGCCTGCGACCAACACAACCTTTGTTTTTACAGCCGGAGCACTCCTTCGAAAAAACATGTTCGAGCGCATCTTGCAGCGTCCGGGCGCCCGCGCCGTTCCCTCGTCATCGGGTGAAGCACTGAGCCGTTTTCGTGAAGACGTTGATGACACGTTGTGGGATCTCATCAGCTTTAATGACTTGCTTGCCTTGACAGTTTTTGCTGCTATCGCGCTTGTGATTATGCTCAAGATTAACCCACTCATTACCTTGGCGGTCTTTTTGCCACTGACCCTGGTTGTGCTGATCGCTAATGTGGTCGGCAAACGCATCGAAACCTATCGCAAAGGTAGCCGCGAAGCAACCGGTAGCGTGACCGGTTTCTTAGGCGAGATGCTGGGTGCGGTGCAAGCAGTCAAGATCGCAGGGGCCGAACAGGAGGTCGTCCGCCACTTCGAGCGTCTTAACAACGCACGCCGTGTTGCCAGCCTCCGTGACCGCGTCTTCAATGAACTGCTCGAGTCGGTCTTTTGGAATACAGTGAATGTCGGGACCGGCCTGATCTTAATTCTGGCTGCGCAACGGATCAAGTCAGGCACCTTCACAGTTGGTGATTTCGCCCTCTTCGTCTCGTATCTAGGTTTTATTACCGATTGGACGAGTCAGTTTGGGATCATCCTGGCACTCTATAAAAAAGCGGGTGTCTCGTTCGAACGCATGGTGGGTCTCCTGCAAGGCGTTCCGCCTGAAACACTGGTCAAGCACAGCCCAGTCTATATGCACGGCCAACTCCCGCGATTGCCAGAGCTGTCTCCCGCCGCTCACCGCTTTCAATCGTTGCATGTACGGGGACTCTCCTATCATTATCCAGATGGGCAGGGCGGTATAGAAAATATGAGCTTTGATCTGCAACGGGGTTCATTTACCGTCATTACCGGGCGCGTTGGTGCCGGAAAGACCACCTTGCTACGCGTGTTACTCGGCCTACTACCGGCTGACGCCGGCAGCGTGTGGTGGAACGACGTGGAGATAACCGATCCTGCAGCTTTCTTTGTGCCACCGCATAGCGCCTATACCGCCCAGGTCCCGCGGCTGTTCAGTGATACGCTCAAGAACAATCTCCTGCTCGGCCTACCCGAGGCACAGGTTGATCTTACGGCGGCGCTCCGCCTGGCGGTGCTGGAACAGGATGTTGCCCAAATGGACCAGGGCCTACAAACGCTGATCGGTGCCAAAGGCGTGCGCCTGTCGGGCGGCCAGATTCAACGTACTGCTGCCGCCCGCATGTTCGTGCGCAATGCCGAATTACTCGTCTTTGACGATCTATCCAGCGCTCTGGATGTTGAGGTCGAGCGCACCCTCTGGACGCGGCTCCTTGATAAACTTCAGGATGACGGCGGTGGGACAGCGGTGAACGACGGCGTCGCAAGCGCAGCCGTTACCTGTCTAGTCGTTTCCCATCGCCGGACAGCTCTACGACGCGCCGACCAGGTTATTGTGCTTAAAGACGGCCAGATCGATGCTATCGGTACACTCGACGAGTTACTCTTAAGCTCTCACGAGATGCAACGACTGTGGCTGGGCGATGCCGAAGACCAACAGGCCAGCACCATACCGGCTGGTGACGAGCAAGCGTAGCCTCCTCATTTTACTGTGCCCCCGCGATTTGCTGTTCCAACTCTTCCGGCTGGGTCGTGGGTTGTTGGCACGCGTAGTTCTGGCAAGCATAGGCTGTGGCTTTGCCATGCCGTTGAGGCCGTTCGGCGAGCAAAGGAATGCGCGCTTGGAGCGCCGCGTCATTAGGTTCGGCCAACGCGACTACTGTATGCGGCAGATAGTGCCGGTTGAGCACCGCTAGCAAAGCGCGCGTATCCTCCTGTTCGAAATGACCGATAATCACTACTTCCTGCGAAACCTGGAGTATTGTATCAAGCGCGTTGAGCATGCTACCTAGTGCCGTGGGATATTTGGTTAAGGCTGGTGCCACCAACTCGATGATAGCTTGGGCGCGCCGGCTATCGTCCGCTGTATCGAACAAGACGCTCAGTCGCTGCAACACCTGCGCCGCCATTCCATTGGCCGAAGGTACAGCTTCATCAAACAAATCCTTCGGTCGGGCAATCAACGTCTCTGCCACATCGCTGGTCTGGAAGAAACCACCGCCATCCTTATCCCAGAAGTGCTCAACGAGGTAGCCCGCAAACTGCTGTGCTTGGTCAAGATACCGCATCTCAAAGGTCGCGTGGTAGAGTGCCAATAAACCATCGGCATACAGCGCATAATCCTCGGCAAAGCCATCGATCTTGGCTTGCCCATCTTTATACACATGCCACAGCTGTCCATCATGCAACAGTGTGCCGAGCACAAATTCGGCATTATGCTTGGCCGCACGGATATAATCATCACGTCCTAAGACGCGTCCGACCTCCGCCATTGCTGCCAGCATCAACCCATTCCACGCCACCAGAACTTTATCATCGCGCCCTGGATGCACGCGTTGCTCGCGCACTGCGAAGAGCTTAGCCCTTCCCCGCGCGGCCAACTCCTCTAGTTGAGCCGGTCGTGTGCCCAGTACACGCGCCACCTCTTCCAAGGGCCGGGGTAGGTTCAAGATCGTTTTGCCTTCCCAATTGCCCCGCGTACTGACATCATAAAGCTGCATCCAGCGCAGCGCATCCAATCCTAAGACCGAGCGCACTTCATCAGCAGTCCATACAAAAAACTTGCCTTCTTCACCTTCACTATCAGCATCTTGCGTCGCATAAAAGCCGCCCTCAGGTGCAGTCATCTCGCGGATGACATAATCTAAGGTCTCTTCCACAATCCGCCGGTAAAACGCGTTGCCCGTGATTTGATAGGCGTGCAGATACACCCGTGCGAGTTGGGCATTGTCATACAGCATTTTTTCGAAGTGGGGTACGAGCCAGCGCTCGTCAACACTATAGCGGTGAAAGCCACCGCCAAGTTGATCATACATACCACCCCGCGCCATTGTATCCAGCGTATGCACGGCCATTGCCAGCCCATCTTTATCACCCGTCCGCAGGTAGTGGCGCAGCACGAATTCGATCGTCTGCGGCTGGGGAAACTTTGGTGCATTGCCCCAGCCACCATAACGTCTGTCATAACGCTCGGGCAGCACTGCATAGGCTTGGTCTAAAATCGACGGGTCAAGCGGCTGTGCATCTCCCGCAATCTGCAGGGACGCTTGTAACGTCTGAGCCATCTGTCCCGCCGTCTCAACGACCTCGTCCCGTCGTGTTTGCCACAGGTTGTTAATATGCTTCAAGAGTTGAGTGAAGCCGGGAAGACCATGACGTGGCTCCGGTGGATAATAGGTGCCCCCGTAAAAGGGCTGTCCCTGCGGGGTCAAAAACGTGGTCATCGGCCAACCACCCTGCCCCGTCATCGCTTGCACCGCCTGCATATAGATCGCATCAAGATCGGGCCGTTCTTCGCGGTCAACTTTGATGTTAACAAAGTGCGCGTTCATAATCTCGGCCACACGTGGATCTTCGAACGACTCATGCTCCATGACGTGGCACCAGTGACAGGCGCTATAGCCAATACTCAGTAGGATCGGTTTATCTTCCGTATGTGCCCGTGCCAATGCCTCTTCACCCCACGGGTACCAGTCAACCGGATTATGGGCATGCTGCAGCAGATATGGGCTGGTTTCGTTAATTAAGTGGTTGGTATAGGCGTGCTCAGACATATGAAGCTCCTTGCGAACCTTGAGTATCGTAGCACCACTTGCGCCATCGCACGGTCTGCTCCTGCCATGCAACAACACGTCCCCACTCTGGCATCAAAGTGGGGACTGGAACCGGCGTATTGTGACCTGTGTCGTGAACAACTACCCCTGGCGTTTAACCGCTGCTTCCATCAACTGTTGGATATGCGGCACCATGTCAGCTGGATTAGGATGTAGTCCTTCGAGCACCAGCGCATTGGCGTAGATCTGCTCGATGATCACCGGTAGCAGGGCATCGTCTGGATGCGCGACCAGCATGCTTGCTAGACTATGCAGCAATGGATGGCTCGCATTCAACTCGATGATCTTAGCCGGCACGCTATAGTCACGGTCCATCAAACGCTGGACGCGCTCCATGTTGCGATTGGGCGCATCTGCTGGCGAAACCAGGCGGGCCGGACTGCCTTTTAGGACTTTCGATTGACGTACCTCAGTGATCCGTTCACCCAGCACATCCTTAAAGCGGACCGCTAGCCGCTCAAACTCGTCGGCTGCCAACGGCGTCGCATCTTCCGTCGTATCACTGCCTGGCAAGGTAATATCTGGATCATCGGCATTGCGCAGCTTGAGCCCATCAAAGTCGTGCAGGTTATTGAGCATGAAGCTATCCATCACGTCGTGGAACAGCAATACCTCAATCTTGCGCTCGTAGAACGGATCGAGGTGTGGGCTACGCCGCGCCGATGGCAGATCGTTGCCCAGCACATAATAAATCTCGTTCTGACCCTCAATGAGGCGCTCTTTGTATTGTGCCAATGACACCACAGCTGTCTCGTCAGCAGTCGAATTAAAGCGCAATAACTTCACCAAATCGTCTTTGGTTTGCGGATCGAGCGCGATGCCTTCCTTCAAGAATGGCCCAAATTCGCGGAAGAAAGTAGCGTAGCTGTCGGGCTCCTCTTCGGCCATATCATTAAGCTCACGCACCAGCCGTCCGTTCAAGAGCTTGGCGATCTTTTGCTGCGGACCCCGCTGAATTGTTTCGCGCGACACATTCAGGGGCACGTCTTCACTATCGACCACACCCTCTATGAAGCGGAAGTGCTTCGGCAACAGGTCAGGGGCGTCTTCTTGGATCAGAATGTTGCGTGAGTACAGCTTGATTTTGCCTTCCGTTCGGCGCTCCATCAACCCCCGCTCACGTGTGGCTGGAATGAACAAGACAGCATGCAAGTCGAGCGGCACATCTGTCGAGATATGGAGCCGTTTGAGTGGTGGCTGGAAATCAAAGGTGAGCTGGCGATAAAAGTCGTTGTACTGCTCATCGGTCACATCCCGCGGCGCACGCCGCCATAGTGCCATTTTTTGATTCGCTTGCTCATCGCCAACCATGATCGGGAACGCAACGAAATCCGAATGCTTTTTAATGATTTGCTTGAGCCGCCACGTTTGGGCAAACTCGTGCGCGTCGTCTTTGAGATGTAGTGTTACTGTAGTACCCCGGTGTTCACGCTCCGCCGACGCAACGGTGAAGGCATCGTCGCCGGTCGACTCCCATTGTGCTGCTTGAGCATCAGGTTGTGCCGAGCGAGAAACAACCGTTACTTTGTCGGCCACCGCAAAAACCGAATAAAAGCCGACCCCAAATTGACCAATGATATCGCTCCGTTGAGCTTTTTCAAGCTGCTCCAATGCCGCCCGGGCCCCAGATTGCGCGATTGTGCCCAACGTTGTGACCATTTCATCCTGGGTCATGCCGATGCCACTATCGCTCAGGGTGATCGTGTGAGCACTGTCGTCACTGCTGAGCCGGATCTCAAGCTCTGCTTCCGGCTCAGACAACGTGTTGTCGGTCAGCAAAGCAAACTGGACGCGTCGTAGGGCGTCTGATGAGTTCGAGATAAGCTCGCGCAAAAAGATTTCACGATCAGTATACAGCGCAGCGGACAGAATATTAAGCAACTGCTTGACTTCGGCCTTAAACGGCACGGTAGCAGGCGTGTTGGCCGCGTGTTCAGCGGTGGTCATATCTCTAGCCTCCTTCTATGTAACAGCAGAGTCTAGCATAGGTTGAGAGTATTAATGTTGTGTAGGCGCGACGTTAGAACATTGTTAGAGTTCTTCTACGGTACAACGATCTGCTTTGTCTGCCAATCCTGAATCCACTCCTCGGCTCCTCCATAGAAGAAGAGTTTTGCCCAGCCTGTGCGTCGCTCGGTGACGGCAAAGTGCTGGCCCTCCCACGCAGTGTCGATGGACTCGGTGCTGGCGTCGGGAGTGGCGAAGAGTGGAACGTTGTCGTGTAGCACTGCGACGATGTCGCCACGTGGCAGGAGCTGTGGTGCCGGCCAGCCCGTCGCCGGCTTTGTCGCTAAAAAGCGTGCAATGCCAAGGGCGACTGAGCGTGCAATAAGGTCGCGGTTGGCGATCATATAGCCACGCTCGGCCGGATTTGACAAGAACCCCATCTCCAGAATCGCTCCCGGCGTGTCCTCAGCGATGGTATGCTCGTACAGTCCGCTGTCAAAGGCGTAATAGCCCCGCATATTGGCAGTGATCCGCCAGTCCCGCGCTAGGCCCGTATCCTTGCCATACTCGTCATCAAGCTCACGCACCAGCCAATCGGTTGCCACCCAGTCGCGCCAATACGTCGCGACTTTGTACCCGTGTGCACTGGTATCGTTGTTGCCATCTGAGTGCAACGCGACGAAGGCATCTGCGTGGTAGTGCGGTGGGATATCGGCGGGCAGCACATAGGCTTCGTTGCCCCAGTCACGCAAATACACTGCCACACGGTGGGCAATGTCAACATTGAGATCGACTTCGCGCACGCCGCCTGCGACGGCACCGGTCGAGGTTCGGAGCCGCGCAAACTCGTCGGCAAGTGCTTCAGAGTGCCAATGGCCAGCCTGAAGCACGACCAGTGGTGGGTTGTTGGCTCGTGCGTGTCCAGGGAGGACAGCAGCGACCAGAAGCAGGAGGACTCCAGTGAGGAGCAGCGAACGACGGAACATCGCAGTGCCTTTCTGCCGGGAGACACATCCCGAGCTAAGAAGCATGCCAATAGGTAGGTAACTTTTGTGCAGTATCTCTGATGCCACTGCCTAATACAATGATGACTACCTATCAGTAATACCACTCAATCCTCAGTCCTCATTGCTCGTTGCTACCGGGAGTGATACCCTAAAACGTGTCCCGCCGCCTGCTGGTGCCTCCACGGTGATGTCACCGCCATGTAAGGTCACGATCTGTTGTGCAATGTATAACCCTAGCCCCAATCCGCCCCCATCACTTCGTTGGTGTGCCTGGTAAAAGCGGTCAAAAATATGCTCGCGATGCTCGGGCGGCACGCCCAGTCCTTGATCAGCGATGCTGATCTCGACAGTTTCACGTGTGGCCCTGCTGAGGTCAATCTGAATGTGACCTCCCGTCGGGCTAAAGCGCAGCGCGTTGTCGATCAAATTGGTGAGCACCTGCTCGAAACGCAGTGGATCGACGGCCACCACGATTGCTGGAGCAGCGTGTATGGTGATCGTATGCTGGTTCGTCAAACCTTGCATCGTACTGCCGACCTCTTCGACCAGTCGGCTTAGGTCTGTTGGTTGGCGACTCAGAATCATCTGACCGGCTTGAATGCGAGACAAGTCCAGCAGCCGGTTAACGAACTGGACGAGTTTATCAGCTTGGTTATCGATCACGGCCAGAGCCTTCTGAGTCCGGCCCGGCTCGAGCTCCTCCCCACGTTCCAGGATGCGTCCCAGGAGTTGCGTATAGCCTCGTAAGCTCGTCACGGGCGTACGCAGCTCGTGCGCCGCAACCGACAGAAAGTCATCACGTCCGCGGACGGCCTCCTGTGCTTCATGGTAAAGCCGTTCGAGCTCTACCGCAGCGCTCTTGCGCTCTGTAATATCCTGACACATCGTCAGGATACAGGGGACACCATCAAGATCAATGACCTCGAAGGAGGCCAGTGCTGTAAGGATTTGTCCGCTCTCTGTACGGAAGGTCAGCTCCCGGTCCCGTACATAATCCTGTTTTTCAAGCACTTCTCCCACCTTATCGCGGTCGTCCTGCCGTGCCCAGATGCCGATCTCTGTCGATGTACGTCCGATCACTTCACTCCGGCTATAGCCGGTAAAATCGATAAAACGCTGGTTGACCTCGAGATAGCGGCCCTCTGCCATGGTTGAGATGACCACGGCGACCGGACTGGCACGAAAGATTTTTGCGAACCGCTCTTCAGATTGTTGGAGTGCTGCCGTCGCACTGCCCGCACCCCCTACATGGCTTTCAAGCTCTGCTAAGCGTTGTTGCAAGACTGCGACCTGACGCCGGAGTTGTGTCGTTTCCCGATCAGCATCCATAAAAAACCCAGCTACATCTCGTTGCGGGTACTATACGACAAGTTCAGTGTGAAGCAGGAGGAAACTATGGGTGCGCTTACCGATATCCGGGTCGCAGACTTCACGCGCGTTGTCTCCGGGCCTTATTGTACGATGCTGCTCGGTGACCTCGCAGCCGAAGTGATCAAGGTGGAAGAGCCAGACCGTGGCGACGACACCAGGAGTTGGGGCCCGCCCTTCGTCGGTGGTGAGAGCACCTATTTCCTCTCGGTCAATCGCAACAAAAAAAGCGTCTGTCTTGACCTCCGCAGTGACGAAGGCCGTGCCCAGGCGCGTCAAATCGTCTTGCAGAGCGACATCGTGGTCGAAAACTTTAGGCCTGGGGTTATGGATCGGCTGGGCTTAGGCTACGAGGCGTTGTCCGGAATTCATCCACGCCTCATCTATTGCGCGATCTCGGGCTATGGTCAGGAGGGCCCCTACCGTGATCGAGCGGGCTATGATGTGGTCGTCCAAGCCCTCGGCGGCTTGATGGGCATCACCGGAACACCCGATGGTCCACCCGTCAAGACCGGCGTTGCGCTGATCGATCTCGCTGCCGGGCTGTATGCCTTTTCCAGTATCCTTGCCGCGCTCTATCACCGAGAGCGCACAGGACAGGGTCAGCGCCTTGACGTCTCGCTCCTGAGCGCTCAACTAGCGACCCTAATTAACGTCGCCAGCGCCTATCTTGTGGCCGGAGCTCTGCCAGTCCCACTGGGGAGTGCCCATGCCTCGATTGTGCCCTACCAAGTCTTTCAAGCTGCCGATGGCTACATCATGGTCGGTGCCGCGAACGACAAACTGTTTAGTGGCTTGTGTGCGGCCTTAGGCCATGCCGAATGGGCCATGGATCCCCGCTTCAGTACCAATGCTGCACGAGTGCATCACCGTGGGCAACTGCTCGTCTTGATCGAGGCTGTCCTGCGCACCGCTACCGTCGCCACCTGGGTAGAGCGCTTGGCTGCGACGCAAGTGGCCGTCGCCCCGGTAAACACGATGGACCAAGTTTTCGCCGATCCACAAGTGGTCCACTCGCAGCAGGTTGTCACCGTCGCCCACCCCACCGCCGGCGACGTTAAGTTGGTCGGTCCCGCAGTCAACTACAGCCTGACCCCGGCTGAAGTAATGGCTCCTCCACCTACGCTTGGTCAGCACACCGTTGAAGTTCTTCGTGAGCTTGCAGGGACGAGGTCGGTGGCTGGTGCCCCGGCCCTGGATAATGCACCCGTCTAGTGAGCCACCGGCTAGCTTCGCGTGCGCAACTCCTGTGGTACAGTAGCGGGCGTGAGCTAGCAATCCTTGCAATGAAGCAAGCGGAGGTGTGTATGGCGGTCAGCGTTGAGGGTACAGTGCTGTGGGAACCATCAGATGAGCTGCAGGAACACAGTTCGATGCGACAGTATATGCGCTGGTTGGAGCAAACGCGCGGCCTCCACTTTGCCAGCTATGCTGCGCTCTGGCAATGGTCGGTTGATGATATCGCTGGCTTTTGGTCCTCACTGGTGACCTTTTTCGACGTGCGCTTATCCGGCACCGCAGCCCAAGTGCTATCGAGTCGGGATATGCCTGGCGCTCGGTGGTTCGCCGGCACCGAACTTAACTATGCGCAGCACGTGTTCCGCAACGCCACCTCGTCGCATCCCGCCCTTATCTTTCAATCCGAGCGTCAAACCGCTCAAGAAATCTCCTGGGACGAGTTCCAACACAAGGTCGGAGCGGTTGCAAATGCGCTCCGTGACCTGGGAGTAGTCTCCGGTGATCGTGTTGTAGCATTCGTCGGCAACATCCCCGAGGCTGTGACTGCCTTCCTGGCCTGTGCCAGCCTCGGTGCCATCTGGTCAAGTTGTTCGCCCGACTTTGGCAGTCCCAGCGTTATTGACCGCTTCGCCCAAATTGCGCCCAAGATCCTTTTCGCGGTTGACGGCTACCACTATGGCGGCAAAGCTTTTGACAAACGAACGGTGGTCGCCGAACTCCAACGGGCGTTGCCAACGCTGGAGCGAACCGTGCTGATCCCGCAGGGAGCATTTGGCACGGACACGAGTGAACTACCGAATACGCTACCCTGGAGCGAGTTGCTGACAACCGAAGGCGAGTTGCGCTTCGAGCCGGTGCCTTTTGAGCATCCGCTCTGGGTGCTCTATTCGTCGGGCACAACAGGCCTGCCTAAGCCAATTGTGCATGGTCACGGCGGCATCCTACTCGAACACCTTAAGTCGGTCAGCCTACAGCTTGATCTCAAAGCGGGTGATCGCTTTTTCTGGTTCACGACCACCGGCTGGATGATGTGGAACTTCCTGCTGGGTGGCTTGCTCGTCGGTGCCACCATCCTCCTATATGATGGAAGTGCGGGCTGGCCGGATATGAACGTTCTATGGGAATTTGCCCAGAACACGGCCATGACCTGCTTCGGCACCAGCGCCGCCTACATTACGGCTTGTCAGGCCGCCGGCATTACGCCGGGTAACTACTATGATCTCAGCCGGCTGCGCGCGATTGGTGTCACCGGCTCGCCCCTCTCCGTTGAGGGCTTTCAATGGGTCTATACGGCGGTCAAGTCTGATATTTGGCTCAGTTCGGTCAGCGGCGGTACGGATCTCTGCACCGCCTTTGTCGGCGGCTCGCCGCTCCTACCGGTGCGTGCCGGCGAAATCCAGTGCCGCTGCCTCGGCGCGCAAGTCGCCGCCTTCGATGAAGGAGGCCGTCCACTGGTGGATGAGCCTGGCGAGTTGGTGATTACTGCTCCAATGCCGTCAATGCCGCTCTTCTTCTGGAACGATCCCGAGGACCGGCGTTACCGGGAAAGCTACTTCGATACCTTTCCCGGCGTGTGGCGGCACGGCGACTGGGTCAAAATCACCTCGCATGGCGGCGTAGTAATCTACGGTCGCTCCGATGCCACAATCAACCGTATGGGCATCCGCATGGGCACCAGCGAAATCTACCGGGCCGTTGATGAACTGCCCGAGGTACACGACAGCCTGGTTGTGGATCTCGAAGGCTTGCAGGGTGCCTCCTACATGCCATTATTTGTGGTACTCACGGCTGGAGCAGTGTTAGATGAGGTGCTCACTGCCAAAATCAAGGCGCACATCCGCCGCACGCTCTCGCCCCGCCATGTCCCCGATGCGATCTTCGCATTGCCGGAGCTACCACGCACTCATAACGGTAAAAAAGTGGAGGTGCCGGTGAAAAAGATTCTGATGGGCGTGCCGGTCACCAAGGCGGCGAATCCCGACTCTCTCAGCAATCCGGCCGCGTTGCAGCCCTTCGTCGATCTTGCGGCCAGCTTACCTCGCTAGCCGAATGTCGTTTCCTTCATCAGCAAGGAGCGCTCAACCGGTGGCAGCTGTTCCCATTCCCGTCCCAACCAACTCACTCCCGCCAGAAACGCATTGGCGCGCTCCGTATCTGGACAAACCTGATTCAGGAGCGCCCAGAAGGCGGGTCCATGGTTATGGTGCGTGACGTGCGCCAGTTCGTGTGCTACAACGGCCTCCAGCACCCACGTCGGCATATGGCGTAGTGCCGCATGCAGCCGAATCGTGCGCGTTGCCGCACTATAACTGCCCCACCT
>JACDGP010000213.1 GCA_013821605.1 Herpetosiphonaceae bacterium | reverse complement strand
GAGCGGCACAATGGCTGCCGACACCAGCACTGCGATGAGCGGCGCCACGATGAGCGGCACGATGGCTGCCGACACCAGCACCGCAATGAGCGCCACGACGAGCAGCATGACAACCACCGCGACGAGCGGTGCCATGATGGCGACCGACACCGCTATGGCTGGCATGACTGCTGGTGCTACAACGGCAGCAGGGGCCGGTGCTGCTTCCGGCCCTGTTGACTACAGCAAGATCGGCAAAGAACTTGCCGACGCATTTGCCGGGAAGTACAAGGGCACGAAGGTCAGCGTATTGCATGGCCTAACGGCTGTTGATGAACAAAACAAGTTTACGGCCACCTTTAAGGATTTCCAGGCCAAAACCGGCATTACCATCAACCTGGTTCCAGGATCTACTACAGAATCCATTAATGTTAAGGTGACCAGCGGCACGGTCGAAGATATTGTCAACTTCCCCCAGCCGGGCGTCATGGCCAGCTATGCCAAGAGCGGCAAGGTCATTGATCTCAATAAGTTCATTGATCCGGCCTGGCTCAAACAGAACTATAACCAAGGCTTTATCGATACCAACACCGTCGACAGTCCTAGCGGCAAGATCCTGGGTGGCGTTTTCGAGCGTATTAACTTCAAGAGCGCTGTCTGGTATCCCAAGAAGGCCTTTGATGCCGCCGGCTACAAAATTCCCACGACCTGGGCGGAGCAACAGGCCTTGATGGACCAAATTGTCAAGGACGGCGATACCCCGTGGTGCATTGGTATTGAAAGTGGCGGCGCTACCGGGTGGCCGGCCACTGACTGGATTGAGGAGATCATGCTCCGCACGACCTCGCTGGATAACTATGATAAGTGGGTTAAGGGCACACTGCCTTTCACCTCGCCTGAGGTCAAGCATGCGTTTCAGCTCATGACCGACATCTGGTTCAATGACAAGTATGTCTATGGCGGGCGAAAAGCCATCCCCACCACCAACTTTGGCGACGCCCCAACTCCTATGCTCCAAGATCAGCCGAAGTGTTGGCTGCACAAACAGGGTAACTTCATCACCACCTTCTTCGAGAAGAACAAGCCGGGGGTGAAAGCTGGCGTCGACTACGACTTCTACTATTTGCCGCCGATTGACCCGCAGTACGGTAAACCGGTGGAGTACGCAGGCGACTTGTTCAGCGCATTTAATGATCGTCCCGAAGTTCGGGCCGTGATGGAGTACTTCACGACGTACGAGGCGATCCAGCCTTGGATTAAACTAGGTGGTGGTGCGCTTTCACCGCACAAGAACGCCAATCTGGCAGACTACACGACTGATCTAGACCGCAAAATGGCCCAGACCATTCTCACGGCCTCCAGTGTTCGTTTTGATGGTTCGGACCTGATGCCAGCTGAGGTCGGATCGGGAAGTTTCTGGAAGGGTGTCACAGATTACGTAAGCGGTAGCGCTAACCTTGATCAGGCCCTGTCTACCATCCAAGGTGGTTGGGCGAACGTCAAGAAGTAAGCTATAGACAGGGCAGGCCACCACAAAACTGGCTAGCCTGCCCTGTCCTTTAGCCGCGCTAGCCTTGTAGCTACGCGCGGTTCTTCCTTTCAATCCTCAAAAGCAGGTCCAACACGCTGCAGGCCGCCGGCCTAAATACAGGAGATCTGAGATGATCCACCAAACGAGAGACGCCGAGAACAAGCGAGCCTCGTCTGCGGCAACAAGTGGCTGGATACCCGGCCAGTTCTTTGCCGGGCTCCTGGGCGTGGTCGTCGTCATTGCGCTACTCTGGGCAGGGTTCATCTACCTGCGAGCAGCTCGGTCTGCCAGCATACTAAACGCGATTGTCGCCATCATCTGGGGTGTTGGAGGCATAGGTGCCCTGTTTTACGTGTCGAATACGCTGATTGAGGCATTACCCCAGAAGTCGCGTGATCGGATCCGGCCGTTCCTCTTTTTTGGCCCGGGCGTCGTCATTTTGTTCTTGTTTTTGACCATACCAACGTTGATCACCCTCTATCAAAGTTTCTTTAATAATGATACTACCCGATTTGTCGGTCTTTCGAACTACATTGCAACCTTTACCGACCGTTCGATGCTCGAGTCGTTCCGCAACAATTTGATCTGGCTCTTTTTGGGTACCGGTTTCTGCGTCTCCTTCGGCCTCTTGATTGCTGTGCTGGCGGATCGTAGCAAATTTGAATCCCTCGCCAAAGCCATTATCTTTATGCCCATGGCTATCTCCTTGGTCGGTGCCAGTGTCATCTGGAGGTTCATGTATGCTTATGCGCCCGCCGACCAGCCGCAGATCGGGGTACTGAATGCCGTCCTGACAAGCTTAGGCCTCCAACCACAATCCTGGCTAACTCTGCAACCCTGGAACAACCTGTTCCTCGTGGCGGTCTTGATCTGGGGCTCGACCGGCTTCGCGATGGTGCTCTTTTCAGCCGCCCTTAAGGGCGTGCCGGGTGATCTGCTTGAGGCCGCGCGGGTCGATGGGGCGACCGAGGTGCAGACCTTCTTCGCGATCATCATTCCATATATCCAAGGCACCATTCTCACCGTCACGACCACCACCGCGATCGGCACACTCAAGATCTTTGATCAAGTCTTTGTAATGACAGGTGGTCAGTACGGGACCGAAGTAGTAGGCACTGAGTTCTATCGTCAGTTCTTCACAAACCGCAACTTCGGCTATGGTGCGGCGATCGCGATCGTTTTGTTTATTGCAATCTCGCCGGTGCTGGTCTATAACCTGCGCCAATTACAGAAGCAGGAGGGGTTCTAATGGCAATGTCGCAAGCGACCGCCGCCGGTCCCCGGCGTAACCGAGTGTTAAACGGTATCTTGGTCAACGGGACACTCGCCCTCATCTGTTTGTTGTGGTTGGTTCCACTCCTCGGGTTACTCGTGTCATCTTTTCGAGAGCGCAGCGATATTACGACGAGCGGATGGTGGACTGTCTTTCCTCACAAGTCATACATTTCAGCTAAGCAGGATCAACTAACCAAGGGGTTGGCGCTGGACAAACCGATCCAGGTAGAGGGTGTTAGTCTCACCGATGATCAACTGCGGGCGGGCTATACACTGCCGGACGGACGTAAGCTGATCTGGGCAAATCGTCGTGCCAGGATTGTTGATGTCCAGACCTCCCAGTGGACGACCAAAGCCAACTTTACAACGGCGAATTATCAAGCCGTGGTGCTTGGGCAGACGTATACCTATAAGCAATCCGATGGATCTACCAAAACGGAAGTGGGCGAGGACATGAGCAAGGCATTCATCAACTCGCTCACGGTCGCGATCCCGGCGACGGTGATCCCAATCTTGTTAGCCGCCTTTGCCGCCTACGCTTTCGCATGGATGCGTTTTCCGGGCCGGAGACCGCTGTTTGCGATGGTCGTCGGATTGCTGGTCGTGCCAAGTCAAGTGGCATTGATTCCGCTGTTGCGAGCCTTTAGCAATCTCCACGTCAACGGGACCTATCTGTCGCTATGGTTAGTCCATACTGGCTTTGGTTTGTCGCTGGCGATCTACCTGCTCTACAACTATATCAGTGGGTTGCCGCGCGAGATTCTCGAGTCAGCCTTCATTGACGGCGCGTCCCCTTTTACGATCTTCCTTCGCCTGATCTTGCCACTGTCGGTACCGGCGCTGGCCTCGTTCGCGATCTTTCAGTTTATGTGGGTCTGGAACGATTACCTCTACGCCCTCATCTTCTTGGGCTCGACACCAGATACGCAGGTACTCACGATCAAACTCGCGAATCTGATCGGCTCACGTGGGCAAGATTGGCATCTGTTAACGGCGGGAGCATTCATCTCTATGATCCTGCCACTCGTAGTCTTCTTCTCGCTGCAACGCTACTTTGTACGCGGCTTGTTGGCAGGTTCCGTTAAGGGCTAATGTTCGAAGGAGTGGTAACTGATGAGTAACGCACCATTGTTCGAGAATACGGACGAACAGGAAAAGGCCTACGCACCGCAGCAATTGCCGACAGGTGAAAACACCGCAGTGCAGGTCGAGGGTTCAGATACATCCGACACCTCGGCGATCCAACCACCGTCAGCAGCCCCCGTGGGCACCGTTGGTACATCGCCCAGCGGATTTGCAGCACCAATCGGTGAGGTCACCGGTGATGACGCACCGGACTCGCCGCGAAGTCGCCGCTGACAACGATACCCACTATGGAGCAAGGGCGAGTATATGAACTCGCCCTTTGTTATGTCCCTTGCAGTTGGTAAACGCGCGCTTCAAACTACTCATACACCGACCAAAGGAGTTGCCCATGCAAGATCAGTCGCTCTGGTACAAAGACGCCGTCTTCTATGAGGTGCACGTCAAAACCTTTTATGATGGGAATGGCGATGGCATTGGCGACTTTCCGGGCTTGACCAGCAAACTTGACTATCTCCAGGGTCTCGGCATTAACTGCATCTGGCTGCTGCCCTTTTTCCCGTCGCCGCTGCGCGACGATGGCTATGACATAGCAGACTATAGCACGATCAACCCGGCCTATGGTACATTAGAAGACTTTAAGAGCTTCTTAGGAGCCGCGCATCAGCGCGGCATCCGCGTTATCGCCGATCTGGTTATGAATCACACATCGGACCAGCATCCCTGGTTTCAGGCAGCGCGGAGCGACCCACACTCGCCCTATCGCGACTATTATGTATGGAGCGATACGCCCGAGCGCTACCGAGAAGCACGCATTATTTTCACCGATACCGAGCCCTCCAACTGGACGTGGGACGAGCAGGCAGGGGCATACTTCTGGCATCGCTTCTTTAGTCACCAGCCGGACCTGAACTATGACAACCCGCAGGTGCCGCAAGCGATGTTTGAGGTGATGGAGCAGTGGCTCGATATGGGGCTAGACGGTTTTCGGGCCGATGCTGTGCCGTATTTATTCGAGCGCGAAGGCACCAATTGTGAGAATTTGCCTGAAACACATGCTTTTTTAAAAGAGCTCAGGGGGCGGATGGAGGCGAAGTATCCGGGACGGATCATGCTAGGTGAAGCGAACCAGTGGCCTGTGGATGTCCGGCCCTACTTCGGCGATGGCGATGAGTTTCAGATGGCTTTTCACTTTCCGGTCATGCCCCGACTGTACATGGCACTCCATCAGGAAGACCGTCAGGCCATCGTTGACATTATGGAGCGCACGCCACCGATCCCCCCTAGCTGCCAATGGTGTACTTTTTTGCGCAACCATGATGAACTTACGCTGGAAATGGTCACGGATGCCGAGCGGGCCTATATGTATGCCGCGTACGCGCCCGACCCACGGATGAAGCTTAACGTAGGCATCCGGCGGCGTTTGGCACCTTTGATGGAAGCTGACCGTCGCCGGATTGAGCTTTTGAATGCGTTGTTGTTTGCGTTGCCCGGCTCGCCAATCATTTATTACGGCGATGAGATCGGCATGGGTGACAATATCTATCTCGCCGACCGCAATGGCGTACGCACACCGATGCAGTGGAATGCCGAGCGCAACGCGGGCTTTTCCAGCGCCGACCCAGACAACCTGTATGCACCGGTCATTGACGATCCAGTCTATGGCTATCTTGGCGTTAATGTCGCAGCAGAGCAGCGCGTCCCCCATTCGCTGCTCAACTGGACCAAGCAACTGATCACGATCCGCAAGGCTCATCCGGTCTTCGGAAATGGCAGGCTGCACTTTTTGCAGCCCGCGAATACCAAGGTGCTGGCGTTTCTACGCTCAGCAGAGGATGAGCATGTGCTATGCGTTAACAACCTATCGCACGCGGCGCAGCCGGTGGAACTCGATCTACAGGCCTTTAAGGGTCGTACACTCGTTGAGCTATGGGGACAGACGCCCTTTCCAGCGATCACCGATACACTCTATTCCCTAACGTTAGCACCCTATTCATTTCTTTGGTTTCGTCTGCTATAGCACTTCCACCGCACTGGTCCACTTCTTGCACACTCTAGGGGT
>JACDGP010000075.1 GCA_013821605.1 Herpetosiphonaceae bacterium | reverse complement strand
GGACTTCCCACAACTCCAAGGTGTGAAAGAGTTTTTCCATGCGTGGCTCTGGGCGAGCCATGCCATAGAGGCCAGCAAAATAGCGCACAAGTTCCCAGCCGGTCATTTTGGAAGGCTCGACCGGTTCTTCGGCCACAACACCGATGCGGCGTTTGAACATGAAGGAGCGCGGCCCCAAGGGCTCACCAAAAAGGTAGATGCCGCCGCTGGATGGGCGCACCAGATTAAGGAGCATGTGAATAGTCGTGGTCTTGCCGGCGCCGTTCGGCCCTAAAAAGCCATAAATCTCACCGGCACGCACATCAAGGTTCAGGTGTTCAACGGCAACGTGACTCGCATAACGCTTGGTAACGTTTTCTGTTTTGATCATGGCTACCCATTTCGCTGTGGGCCGAGGTAAAAGCAGTATAGCAGAGAAGTAGCAGGTGAACCTGAGAGCTTATTGAGTAACGGCTGTTCTCACCCGTCCTCGCCAATATCTTCGTTCCAGATGTCGGGGCGGTCAGTGATATAGCTCCTGATCAATGCTTTACAGTCAGCGGAGTCAAGGTCGATCACGACGACGCCATTTTCGCGCAACCAGTCTAGGCCACCCGCAAAGGTTTCCGACTCGCCCACGACCACGGTGCCAATGTTGAACTGCTTGATCAGCCCACTACAATACCAGCATGGCGCAAGGGTCGTTACCATAATCGTGTTGCGATAGCTGCGCTGCCGTCCTGCTTTACGAAAGGCATCGGTCTCGCCGTGGATCGAGGGATCGTTTTCCTGCACGCGGCGATTACGGCCGCGTCCCAGCAAGGTGCCATGCAGATCAAACAGCGCCGCCCCAACAGGGATACCACCTTCGGAGACGCCGAGCCGGGCTTCAGCGAGAGCAACGTCGAGCATCATTTGGTAGTCCGTGCGTTGGTTCATATGCGATCCTCTATGCTATGCGGCACTTACCGCGATGTGGAGGATACTTGGTGCCATCGTGATGCCATCAACGAAAGGAAATGTAACATATTCCGCTATGATGTATGATCGTTTTACACTAGCTGGGCAAATACCTGAGAGTAAAAGGATCGGTAAATTCAATACCATGGGAGGTACAGGAGCTATGAAGCAGCAGTGGTGGAAAGAGAGCGTGGTATACCAGATCTATCCGCGGAGCTTCAACGACAGCAATGGTGATGGTATCGGTGATCTGCGTGGGATCATCCAGAAGCTCGACTACCTCAAGGAGCTCGGCATCGACGTCGTCTGGCTTTCGCCGGTCTACAAATCGCCCAACGACGACATGGGCTACGACATCAGCGACTACCAAGAGATCATGGACGAGTTCGGGACGCTCCATGACTGGGAGGAGTTGCTGGCCGGCATGCATGAGCGGGGGATTAAGCTCATGATGGACCTGGTGGTGAACCATACTTCCGACGAGCATCCTTGGTTTATAGAGGCGCACAAGACGAAGGACAACTCGCACCGCGATTATTACATCTGGCGACCGGGTAAGGAGGGCCGCGAGCCCAACAACTGGCTATCTTTCTTCGGGGGCTCGGCCTGGGAATACGACCAAGTGACGGGCGAATATTACCTGCATCTGTTCTCGAAGAAGCAGCCGGACCTCAACTGGGAGAATCCTGCCGTCCGCAGCGAGGTTTTTGCGCTGATGCGCTGGTGGCTGGACAAGGGGGTTGATGGCTTCCGCATGGACGTGATCAACCTGATCTCTAAAGTGCCAGGGCTGCCGGATGCGCAGGTCCGCAGTCCTGATCGCTACCAGTGGGGTGGCCAGTATTTCGTCCACGGGCCACGGCTGTTGGAGTTCCTGCAGGAGATGAAGCGTGAGGCGCTGGAGCCATACGATACCATCACCGTTGGCGAGGCAGCGGCGGTGACGACCGAGCAGGCCGTTGAGCTCACGGATGAGGAGAACGGGCCGCTCAACATGGTGTTCCAGTTCGAGCATATGAGTCTGGACCGCGACCTTGATGATCGAACTGCGCGTGCCGTTAAGCGTTGGAAGCTCTTGGATCTGAAGCAGGTGATGACGCGCTGGGAGAAGGCACTGGAAGGCAGAGGCTGGAACAGCCTGTACCTGTCCAATCACGACCAGCCACGGCAGGTTTCGCGCTTCGGTGACGACGGCCGGTACCGCGTAGAGTCGGCCAAGTTGCTCGGCACCTTCCTGCATCTGCTGCAGGGCACACCGTACATTTATCAAGGGGAAGAACTCGGCATGACGAACGTTGCGTTCGACTCGGTCGAGGAGTATCGTGATATCGCGGCACGCAACCGGTATCGCGAGTTGGTGGAGGAGCGTGGTATGCAGCCCGGCGAAGCCCTCCAACTCGTTAATGTAGGGAGCCGTGACAATGCCCGAACGCCGATGCAATGGGATGACAGCGACAATGCTGGTTTCACCAGCGGCACACCCTGGATCAAGGTCAACCCTAACTACCGGGAGATCAACGCCAAGCAGGCTGTGGCCGACCCGCAGTCGATCTTTCACTACTACCAGCAGTTGATCCAGTTACGTAAAGCTAATCCGGTGATGGTCGAGGGACGGTACGATTTGATTTTACCGGAGGACGAGGAGATTTATGCCTTTACCCGAACGCTCGACGACGACCGCTTGCTCGTGATCCTGAACTTCACTACAGGCACACCAGTCTTTAGGCTGTCGGAGGAGATTACGGTGAACAGCCCAGAGTTGTTGATCAGTAATTACTCGGTTGATGCAGCGGAGGATCTGCGACAGCTAACGCTTAAGCCATTTGAAGCGCGGGTCTATCGCCTGCACTAGTGACCGTGGGGCAAGCTCAGGTAGGAGGAGTAGTACCCACCAAATGGTGTCTGCGCTCGTCATGAGGTAGACAACGTAGCAACCAGTTTGACGTACAAGTAGCCCAGTTGAACGGATGGCCCATGGTGCGATGGTTCAGTTGGCTATGGTATCCTACGTCGGCTCACGGTGATGGCATCGTGTGAAGGGAGAAGTATGATCGTACGCGGGGTTCTTCGGCATGGTCTACTTCGGGTTCTGGTGCTAGTCATGCTGGTGAGCTTAGCGGGCTGTAGCAGGCAAGCACCTGAAACAAGCACCACAACTCAAGGCTATGACTGGCTCCAATTCAATGGGGATGCCCAGCATGCCGGCAATAATACCCTGGAGACAACGATCAGTGTGGACAACGTGGGAAGCTTAAAGCCCGTGGCTGGCTTTCCGATAACGTTACCAAACGCGGCTGATGATGCTCCGGTGTATCTCCGTGCGGTGAACACAGCGAGCGGCGTCAAAGATCTCTTGTTTGTGAACACCAAAGGCGGCGATGTGATGGCATTAGACGCCCGCAAGGGTGCTACAGTGTGGTCCAAGCAGCATCCGGCGGGCAGTTGCAAGGTCAATCATCGTGAGCCTACGTGCTTTACGACGTCGTCTCCCGCCATCGATCCCAACCATCAGTATATCTATGCCTACGGGCTGGATGGTTATGTCCACAAGCACCAAGTCACGGATGGTACCGAGATCACGAGCGGTGGATGGCCAGAACTGACTACATTGAAGCCTTATGTCGAAAAAGGCTCTTCCTCGCTAACAATTGCTACTGTGAAAAATGGTACACAATACTTGTATGTCGCGAACAGCGGTTATCCCGGCGATGCCGGTGATTATCAGGGTCACTTGACGACCATCAACCTCCGCACCGGGACACAATACGTCTTTAACGCTAACTGTAGCAACCAGTTGAATGTCCATTTTAAAGAGCCACCCGCTACCCCCTCTTGCAATACCGTTCAAAATGCCATCTGGGGACGACCTGGGGTCGTCTATGACCCCGATACTGACAAGCTTTACATGGCGACGGGCAACGGCACCTATGATCCCAAGACGTATAATTGGGGCGATAGCGTCATTGCGCTCCACTCGGATGGTACCGGCAATGAAGGAAAGCCACTCGACAGCTATACCCCCGCCTCCTACAAGTATCTAGATAGGACCGATGAAGATCTGGGCAGCACCACACCTGCCATTTTGCCTACGCCTGCGAACAGCAAGATACAGCATCTAGCACTACAAAGCGGGAAGGATGCCGCGATTCGTTTGCTGAATCTTGATGACCTAAGCAGTCAAGGTGGACTAGGGCATACGGGCGGCGAAGTGGGGCCAGTTATCGGGGTACCGCAGGGCGGTAAGGTCGTGACGGAACCCGCCGTATGGCGTAATCCAAGCGATAACTCAACCTGGGCATTCGTGGCCAACGGTGAGGGTCTCTCAGCACTCCGTCTAACCATTGATGGCAGTGGAAATCCGAGTTTAGTGACCCAGTGGCAGAATAAGACGTCAGGTTCGTCGCCACTGGTCGCCAATGGGGTTGTGTATAAAGCACAGAGTCTCTGGATTCGAGCATTCAATGCTGTGACCGGAACTGAGCTCTGGCATACTCCTAGCGGCGCGGGTCATTGGAGCAGCCCGATCGTCGTCAATGGAGTGCTGTATGTGGGTGACAAAAGCAACCACCTGTACGCCTTCGCGATCAATGGGATCGTGCCCGCTGCACGGTAAAGCTGATGCGACTGAAATGGTTACGTTGCCACAAGTTTGCGGAGCTTTTCTTCTTTTGCAGTACGGTCACGAATAGCAATCGGAGCCGCAAGATGTCGTCGAAGCGTGGCTTCATCGTGATGTGCCTCAAAGGCGGCGCGGAAAAGTTCCATGACTGTGACCGTGTCGCCGCGGTAGGGCTCGTAGGTCACCGCTTGCCCGGCTTGGATAGAGCCCGCAGTTATGACCCGACAATACACACCGGGTCGCTCGGCAGCACGGAAGCGTTTGGCAAAGGCAGGGTCGTTCATGCGGCGGGCCAGGGTGACACACGGAATACGGGGAGCGGTTATTTCGAAGATCACCTCGCCAATGTGTAGACGGTCGCCGACGCGCATTTGCGCGCTTTCCAGTTCGGTTATGGTCAGATTCTCGCCGAAGGTGCCAGGCTCAAGGTCATAGCCCAGTTCTTGTGTCCACCACTGGTAATCGGGCACGCCATACACGTAGACTGCTTGGTCGACGCCACCGTGATTGGGAGTATCGCAAATCGCGTCATCCACGAGGCCGAGGGTCGTTACGCGAGCAGGAATGTCGACCGGACGCTTGTAGATGCCCGTTTTACCTACGGCTTTGGCATTTTGGATCGGTTGGGCCTTACCAATATTGACACTGACAACTTGCATACGACGTTCGTCTCCTTGGAGCACATCATAGCCGACGGTGGAGAAGATGACAAGCGGATCCCAAAGATGAAGCTTAAGAGGCGACTCGTTCGGCAGTGAGCCAAAAGAAAGGCCAGATCACGCGGATACGCTCATAATCTCCTTGGTCATTCCCCATTTCGAAGTGGACCTCGACATCCTCGTCCTCGATCCAGCGGAAGCCGGTCTCACTGATTGGTGTGAGCGGATGAGTTTCCCCGTCGCTGAGGTAGAGCAGCGTGCCGTCTTCGGCCCGCACCTCCACCGCCCCAAACACGCTGTGATAGGTGCCAAGCATGTGGTCAAATATGGATGGGGCAAGGACAACAGCCGGATGGCGCAATGGTAGCAGGTCAAGCAGGAGATGGATGATTTGCCGAGCGAGTCCAGCTCCGTCGAAACCAGCATGGTTCGACAAGATAATCAGGGCGATGTCGTCATCTGGAAAACGTCCAAAAAATGCTGAATAGCCAGGGACACCACCGGCATGCCAGATCGCACGATGCTGGCGGTAGCGCCCGAAGGCCCAGCCAAGACCGTAGTTCTCGGTGTGTCCATCTGTCATTTGCGTTGGGGTATACATGCGTTCTTGCGCCGGGTGATCGAGGAGACGCCCATCACGCAGGGCAGCATGCCACAGCACCATATCATCCAAGGTTGAGCCCAACCCACCGGCGGCATACATCACATTTGCCGTGATAAAACGAGCATGTTGATAGCCCGCGTCGGTCGGAGTATAGCCACTCGTGCGGTAGGGGATGATCGATTGAGGATCTAAGCAGGTCGAGTGGGTCATGGACAGAGGGGCAAAGACGAGTTGGCGAATGGTATCGCAATAGCTCATTTCTACCAGTCGCTCTAGGATGCGACCCAACAACATATAGCCAGAATTGCTGTAGCTATAGCGTGTACCGGGGTCAAACTCAAGTGGGAGATTCTTGAAGACGGCAATCAGTTCATCGACGGATTGATCTGCAGCTGCATAGCGTTGCCAAAAGTCTGGGAGTGTGACAAAGTTCGGGATACCAGAGGTATGGGTCAGCAGGTGCCGGAGTGTCACTTTATGACGCGTGGCCGGATAGTCGGGGAGGTAGGTTTGGATGGAATCGGCTAGATGAAGTTTGCCTTGCTTTTCCAACAGCATGATAGCGGTTGCAGTAAACGGTTTTGTGAGTGAACCGAGACCAAAGAACGTTTGTGGTGTGACCGGTAAGTTCCATTCCAGGTTGGCCAATCCATAGCCCTGGCAGTGGATGAGTTCATCAGCTTTGATGACGGCGACGGCAACACCGGGTCCAACCGCAGATACCTGAGTACGGATAAGTGTATCGATCTCAAGGTTGAGCATGCCGTCCTCCTATCCTCCGGGAACGCGTAGAGCCTACCAGAGGCGGCGGTCAGATACATCAGGCGCTGGCCTGTTTTTTCCGCAGGACGTTTCTGTTATACTAAAAGTGTCCACTACGCGCTCACCTAATACATTTCTCCCAAATGAGGAAACGTATGCGGCAACACCTGGTCATTGATGCTGACGATACTCTGTGGGAAAATAACATCTATTTTGAACATGCTGTGCATGCTTTCACAACGTGGCTGAATCATTCGCGCCTCACTGCGGCTGAGGTACGCGCTGTGCTGGACGAAGCTGAACGGCTGATGGGCTATGGCGCGGCCAACTTTACCAAGAGCTTGGAGGCAACGTATCGGCGACTGGCGGAGAAAGAGGTTGTTGAGCACGATCTGAAACAGGTGCGGCACTTTGGCGAGCAGATCCTTGCACATCCCTTGCAATTGCTCGATGGTGTGCAGGAAACACTCGATTACTTAGCGGCTCGTCATGAGCTCATTTTGCTAACAAAAGGCGATCTTGAAGAGCAGAAGCTGAAGGTCGAGCGTTCGGGTGTCGAACAGCTTTTCAGGCACATGATGATTGTGCATGAGAAAGATGTCCATACCTACCAGCACATAGTCACTGAGTCGCAGCTTGATCCCCAAGCAACGTGGATGATCGGCAACTCTCCGCGCTCCGACATCAACCCTGCACTCGCTGCCGGATTGAATGCAGTGTATATTCCTCACCCACATACATGGCATTTCGAGCATGAAGAGGTGGTGCCTGTGCGAAAAGGGAGGTTGTTGCAGCTAGCCAGCTTCGGAGAATTGAGGAGTTACTTTTGATAGCGGTAGCAAGCGGCAGTGGGAGGTGTGATCAATGGACTTATTGGTGCACGAGGTAGATGGTCAACGCTTCTTGGAGGGTACACCCGGCCAGCAGTTCATTGAACGGATCGATGATGTTTCCTTTGTGCTTGGGGAATGCTTCGGAAACACTGCCCATGGTCTCCTGCTCTACCCCGAAAACCTGACGGTGCACTTCTTTGATTTGAGTTCAGGGGAGGCGGGAGCGATCTTGCAGAAGCTACGGACCTATCACGTTCGTCTCGCCATCGTTCGCTCACACACCCTGAAATTGAGTCGCCTCTTTGGGGAGGTGATCGCTGACGAGCAGCGTGGGTCGGACTTTCGCCTGTTCGATGAGCGATCGGCTGCTGAGGCGTGGCTGGGTGGTGAGAGTGGAACGGCTCGGCATGGCGGGTGACGTGCGGATGCGGGCGACGGAGGTTACCAGGCAGCGTGTCGCACTCGGGAGCACATTGAGCGGCATCATTGCTGCAGTCGCCTACCGGCGCAAGCTGATCACCCGAAGCGGCATTGCTGGGACGATCTTCGTTGGAACACTTGTTTTCGGCTATGGAGGCATCGCCGGAAGCCTAGTCGTTCTGTTCTTTTTCGTCTCGTCGAGCTTGCTTTCTCATTTGTCTAGCGCTCGCAAGCGGCGGGTCGCCGCCGACAAGTTCAGCAAGTCCGCCACGCGCGATTTGGGACAGGTGCTGGCGAATGGAGGGGTGGGAGCGCTGGCAGCGCTGGGTTACGGCGTGCATCCTCGCCACCCCGACTGGCTGCTCGGTGCGTTCGTCGGGGCCTTCGCGACGGCGACGGCGGATACGTGGGCGACGGAGGTTGGGACACTCAGCAGAGCGACACCACGGCTGATCATATCTGGCCGGAAGGTAGCACCCGGCACATCGGGCGGGATTACGGTGGCCGGGACCAGCGCGGCGATGGCGGGAGCTCTTGCGCTCGGCCTTGTGGCGGGGCTAGCATCACACTCGCACGGTGCACGAAAACTTGGGCTACGTAAGGGGCTCGTCGCAGGCGGAATGATGGGCGGCATCGCCGGCGCACTCTTCGACAGCTTGTTGGGAGCGACTGTGCAACAGGTCCACTTCTGTCCTCATTGCGAGAGTGAGACCGAGCGGCGGATACACCAGTGCGGGACAGTGACCGTACCACTGCGCGGCGTCGACTGGATCGACAACGACATGGTCAATCTGTTAAGTACGGCAGTGGGTGCGATTGTGGCAGCGGGTGTTATAGTTGTTTCAGCTCTGATGGTCGGACACCAATCAAAAATACAGCGTCCATAGCAGGGCAGACGAGCACCAATAAAATGGCACTCCTGAAAGGAGACATTTCGATGCGCTATGTGATCCGCGAGCGGTTTTTCCATCTAGGCGAGGACTCCGATATCACCGACGAGCAGGGTCAGCCCGTTTACCACATCGACGGCAAGGTATTGAGCCTCCATAACACGCTGATCATTCGTGATCGTACAGGCACTGAGGTGGGCAAGGTCGAGCGGCAACTGATCGCTCTGCGCCCGACCTACCACATCAGACGAGGGGGCCAGGAGGTCGCCGCAGTGCGCAAGCAACTCTTTAGCCCTTTCGTGGACCGCTTCATGATCGATCTGCCCGGGCCGCATGACCTCAGCATGACTGGGAGCCTCTTTGAGCACGAGTATACGATCACGCGTGATCGACAGGTGGTCGCAAGGGTTTCGAGGAGTTGGATCAGCCTTACGGATACATACGGTGTAGAGATCGCGCCGGGTGAAGACGACCTGCTCATCCTGGCAAGCGTCCTGGCCCTTGACCTCGCAGATGACCGCGAGGAGCAGGAGAGCCGCAAGCGCAACTAGGTTGGCAGCGGTAGCTATTCTGCCTACCGTAGTCCAAATCGTAGGAGACCAATCGCTGCGCCTGCCAAAATCAGCCAGACCGAGTTGATCTTGAAGCGCAGTAATATCGCGAAGGCCGTCATCCCGATTCCCAGGGTGAATAGATCGATGAGGGCGTTATGGCCCAACTGAATGAGGACACCCGCCATCAGTGCCAATGCCGCGATATTGACGCCATCAAGCAATGGAGCGAACCAAGCCGAACGACGTAGCCGGGCCGCCAGTGGATGAATGAGTGAGACGAAGGCGAAGGAGGGCAAGAAGATCCCGAGGGTGGCGACCAGGGCGCCTTGCCAACTCCCAACCACGTAACCAATGAAGGTGGCGGTGGTGAAGACCGGGCCAGGAGTAAACTGACCGATCGAAATAGCGTCAAGCAACTGTTGATCGGTCAGCCAGTGCAGCGACAACACGAAATCGGTGCGCAGGAAGGCGAGCAAGACGTAGCCACTGCCGTAGAGTACCGCACCAATTTTGAGGAAGGTCAGAAACAATTTGGACAACGTGACCGGTACCGTGGTGGCGATGGCGGCCGTGGTGAGCACGCCGGTTGCCAAGGTCTGCCATGTCCAACCAGGACGAGCCGTAGCGGAGGGCAGCAGGAGGCCGAGGTCAGCCATCTTGTGAGCTTGCCGGCGTTGGAGTAGGCGTAGGAAACCAAAGAGCAAACCGCCACCAAAGAGCAGGATCAGGGTATTAACACCCACCAGGTAGAGGGCAAGCACCAAGAGGGCGAGCGCAATGGGCCACGGACCTTTGAGCACCGTACGAGACAAGCTCCAGAGGGCCTGGGCAATAATGGCGACAACGACCGGTTTGATACCATAGAATAGCCATCCAACCTGCGGCAGCGCACCATACGTTACATAGGCCCATGCCAATGCGAGGACAATAAGCATCGCAGGACCGATGAAACAGATGCCGCCCAGTAGCAAGCCTGGCCAACCGGCGCGCAGGTACCCCAGATAGATCGCTATTTCGGTCGAGTTCGGTCCGGGAATAAGACTGGTGATGCCCAACAGATCGAGGAAACGCTCATCAGTGATCCAGTGACGCCGCCGGACAACTTCGTCGCGCATCATGGCAATATGCGCGGCGGGGCCACCAAAGGCAGTGAAGCCCAACCGTAAAAATAATTGGGTAACTTCCGCCAACCGCTGGCGCTGCGATACTTCACCGCTGCCGATCACGTGTTCGCCTCCTTATGCTGTGGAACTGGCTGCTCGGACGCAGCTGACAGCCGATCCCAGGCGGCTACCGCAGCAGTGGCGTCAGCTGGAGTTGTTGCCTCCGGATGGTAACGAGCGCGCTCGTAGCCACGGGTCAGATCCTCGATTGCCACCTGCTGGCTCACAAAGCTACGCTCAAGGGTTGGTGCATATTCGGCGGGCGTCTGTGCACCATCTCGTGTTTGGCCGCGATGATGCATGTGTATCAGGAGACGCAGGTAGGTGCGGCGAATGACATGGACTGGATCATCACTATGCAGCCGGGCTAACGCTCGGGCGAGGCCGACCTGATCCTGTCGACGCTTACGTAGCTGCCATAAGGCCGCGAGATCGCGTCCGGCAGTTTGCCACGACCAGACTGATTCGCGCTCCTCGGCTGCGGTATCTGATGGCAGTGCCCGCTTTGGCCGGAGCAACAAGAGGATAAGCAGGGCGAAGATAGGAACAAGAAACGGAAGCAATGGCAAGACTGCTGCAAGCCAGCCGGGGAGTAGGTCGGGAGGTGTTGAAAGCGGCGGCAGGGGACTTGGTATTGGGCGTTGCAAGGGCAGGGGCGGCTCCAGTGGGCCGGAGCCGGGGTGTAACAGCAGGCGGGCCAGTGCACTCAACAAAGAGAAGACCAGTGCCATCACCGGCGCTATGAGCACTAAGATGAGCGCCACGATGGCTCGGTATACCCGCGTCATCAATGCTGCTGCATCCTCGGAGAACCAAGTGGCAAGCGCAAGCGTGAAGGCCAACGGCAGACTCAGTGCTGCTCCTAGCAAGAATAGTTTGCGCCATGCAAGCTGCTGGTCATGCTGTATGCCACTCGTTTCGCGAAATAGTGCTTGAGCCAGCAGTCCGGTCACCACGTATAGAATTGCCGCGCCCGTCGCAGCTAACCGAGCACTCACGCGATACGGATCGGGGAGCAACACGGCCGCGACCATCAAGATCACCAGCAGCACCAAGCCACGCTTGAAGCTGGCCTGAAGCTCAGCCAGGAGTGTTACAGTGTGGAGCCGTGTCCCGCGCCAGATCGCAACGAGCGCGAAGAGCAGCGCAGCATAGACGCGTCCAGAGGCAGGATCGGCCGGATGGAGTAGCGGCTGGCTCAGCAGGTCCCAGCCAGTAAACGGCCAGTAGGTAGTGATCAGACCGCCTTTCACCAACAGGAGGGCAGTGGCTAGCCCTAGGGTAGCACTGATGAGCCGAGCAGCGCGATGTGGTTCCCAGCGCCGCAGCGTCGCCGCTGAGAGTGCCCCCAACACGAAGGCTACAAGAAGTCCGAACAACGTTAAAGGGACGGGGGCGGGCTCCGTCAGGAGCCGTACGAGGAGCAAGAGTAGGCCGAGCAGCGCCAAATCCAACCCAGCAAGCATGCTGCGCGCTAACACACCGAGCATGTTCACCTTAGCTTGCTCCTGTGCTTGTGGCCGGAGTGTCAACACTAGTCGGCATAGCTGGAGACGGAGCATGCTGCACCTGCACGCCCGGCACGACCGGCGGCGAGTCCTCACCGAGATACAGCCAGATCGTAGGATGACCGTGATCCCGGATGCGCAATAAGCTTGTTTGGAGCGCATTGGGCGCGATGACACTTATAACGAGCACGGTTGCACCCGTCGGCAGAGTGGCAGTTGCTTGCTGCAACAGTTCTGGCATCGGTAACAGCGCGTAGGGCACGACACGAGCGAGCGCATCAAAGATCTGCGTGAGTTGTGCCGGACTGCAGCTGGGCGGAATGTTGACCAGACCGCTCTGAAACTCGAGCATACCATTGATGGATATGCCTGCGCTGTAGCGCTCGGCCAAGCCGGCCTGCACCACGGTAGCCGCGGCACTGATGGCCCGTTCCACCGCCGCTGACCGTCGCCCTTCCCAGGCATGCTGCACGGTATCAAGATCCAGGAAGACCATGAGATCGAGACTCATCGTCGGCTCATAGATCCGGGTCTGCAGGCTGCCCCGCCGGGCGGTAGTCGGCCAGTGGATACTTTTGAGGGGATCGCCGAAGCGATAGTCGCGTGCGCCGGCCGTATGTGCAGGATCGGTAAACAGCCAATGGCGGCTCCGGCTATCACCTAGTGGCCGACCGGAGGCGAGACCGAGTTCGGCAAGTGGCAGCACACGTGGGTACACAACCAATTCGGCGCGTTTGGCCAGTTGAAGCTGGCGCAGGGTAAAGCCGAAGGGGTCACCTGCTTCCAGCGTGGTTGGTCCAAAGCGGAACGTGCCACGATGTGGACAGCGCAGTTGATACCGCCAACGTACGGACTCGTAGGCACCCAGGCTAGTTACGCGCTGCAGAGTCTGGGAAGTAGGCCTCCAATCCTGTGCACGTTGTGCCCCGCTCCAATCCAGGCCGATGGTGGCATGCTCCTGCACGTGGAGAGCAGTGATCGGCAGTAACTTGTGATTGACAATCTGAATCGCGAGCTCGACCATGTCATCCGGAAAGGCGTGGTGCTGACTGAGCTCCTGGTTGTAGCTGATATGGGATAGCACAGCAGCTTTCCAGCACCATGCTAAGGCGGCACTGAGCAGCAACAGCAAGGTGAGAATAACCAGTGGGCCGAGACGGAAGGCGATGCTTAGCACGAACAGCAACGCCAATGCCAGGATTTGACCACGGCTGAACATCAGTCTATTCTACGACAAGGCTCGGTGTATGTCGCCTCGCATTATTGATGTGTAGCTTGAGCGGGGCCTGATGCAATCACGAACAGCGGCTCTACATCCCGACCGGTGACTGCTGTAACGGCACGTTGTACCACAGCATGATACCGTTGCTCCAGTTCCTGGCGCACGAAAATGTTGGGGGCAGCAATCACCACCAAGCGCTCATCGAGCTCAACGAGAGCGCAGGGGCGAAGCCAGGTCTCGAAGTCATTGGGCGGGAGATCGGCCTGCAGGTGTTTGAGGCATACCATCCATACTTCTGTGGTAGCAGCGGTGCTGCTACTATTTCCTATTATGTCCACTCCCCTGGGTATTGCGGGAGAGGCAGATACACCACCATTGGTATATGGCCTAACTTTGGGTAGCTGGCCACTGGTGATGCCGGCAGCGATATAGGCACTCGGATTTTTTACCGATACATCACGGGCAGCGAGTGCCCAGGCTTCCACCAGCTCAGGAGTTGTCCCAGGCGCAAGGGCTAAGGTCTGGGCCTTTTTTATACCTAACGCCACGAGGCGGTCATAGGTGTGATGCTGTGTAGGCGACAACGAAGCAGGTACTACCATAGCAGATGCAGGAGCCAGAACATTGGTTGGAGTGTGAACAACTGGGGGTACATCTTGGGCAGCCGCGGTGATGGCACATGCCTCAAAATATCCCGGGGTCAACGTGGCAGCTGTTCCAGCGTGCGCATGCTCCCAACGATCAAGCCAGATCAGTAAATGATGCCAATCAACCTCCTGCGCTAAGAGTTCGAGCCGGTAGTGCTCAGCCCGTGTAGAGCGACGGGCCGTTACACGCTCGTATTCGTGCCAGAAATCAACCATGCTACTGTCTGGCTCGGCGGCTGGCCGATCAAACCCGAGCCGAGCATCATTTGCCGGTGCAGGGCTGTCAGGACACAGCGGCTCAGCGTCATTGGCAGAGCGCTCTAGAGTTGCGCGGAAAACTGGGAGCCCTGCTGCAAAACCGAAGCGAGTGATCGCTGATGGTTGTCTAGGCCCAGGCCGGTAGGCAATTACTGTTGCCCGTAGTGCGCTGATGATCGTTGTGTAGGAATGACGGCGCAGCAGACGGCGAGCTTGGCGTTGTTCGCTCGTGGTAGGCGAATACGGCGGCAAGGAGGAATGCTGGGACGACGATTCCATACCTGTAGGTTCCAAAATATCCGGCAAGATGGCCCATAATGCGACTTCTGCCTGCACCGGAGCTTCTGATCTGGCTTCTGCCTGACCATCATCTTGCTTTATTCTGTCGTTTTGCAGGTATGGTTGCGGTGGTTGAGGTAGCAGGTAGGTTGCTGTGTAGGTAAGCTGATCGACGGCTTCTGCCGGCAAATCAGTGCGTATGCCGGCATCTGCTCGGCGTTCCTTACGTATTGCTGCCTTGGTTTGCTGCCTTGGTTCCCGTTTCCCCAAGCTATCCCCGTTTTCTACATCTCCGTTCTCTGCCTGACTACTCCCTGCCCGTTGTCCCAAAGCTCCTCGTTCATTCCTTGATTGGTTTGTTAATTCGTTAACGGGGGTGTGGGGGGTCGGTGCGGATTCTTCCTGACTCCAGGTGAACACACCGTGTTGTCCTGATGATGGAGCGGTATCCTCCTTTTGCCACCGTGCCCTCACTATGAGGGCACGGTCAATCACCCATGTGGTATGAGGGGTCACCACTCCTTGTTGTTCGAGCTCAAGCGTTGCGACGACCTCCGCTGCGCTGCTGATCCAGCATTCAACCGCTTCGCGATATTGCCGGTGCTTGGCTTGACCGTGCATCTGCTCGAATAACGCCTGCCAGTCGGGCTGCTTGAGCAAATATGGGAGGAGCGATGGCCAGACGCTGGTAGGCAGAAAGGCTGGCTGGGCACGAAATAAGCCATTCGCTTTGAGATAGGCTTGAGCACGTTCTGAGCATTGTGCATAACGAATGACCCGTTGTACCAGCGGGATGGTGATGGTGAGTCCGGTAAGTGGGTGAAGGTAATACACCAATGAGCGTGTCGGCTGCTGCTTCACCTGCCGACCGGGTCGTGGCTCCTGTTTGCCCCGTATCTCCTCCCAACTGAGGCAACCGCAAGTGTGCAACAGTTCTTTGATCACCAGCAATGACGCCTCGCCCACGCCGGCCAGCGCCTGCATCTCCTCGCTAGATGGAGCAATCGGTCGCGTTCCGCGGTAGGTCAGCGCTTGCTCATCGGCATGGTCGTGGAGCGCACGTAACAGAGACCAGCCCGAAGGACCAATGAGTGGTAACAAGTCATAGGACAGGTTACGCGGGTAGAGTGCAAGCCCCGGCTGATGCTGGTTGATGATCCGGTCGTGCGCCACTGGGCTGTTCCTTCCTTAGAGCCGCTGAATCCGGAAGCTGCATGATGCTCGCAACCTCCTTGTAGTGTAGAAAAAGAGCGCGCAGATTGATAGGAGTTTGTGCGCAGCTTATGTGCTGATATGTATAGAGTGGGTGCAAAAGAGTGCAGTTCTGTGCAAAAAATCTTGCATAGGGCAGCAGAGCGTTTCGGCATAGTTGGCTGGAGTATCAATCAGTAGCATAGCCACTCATACTCGTGAGATGAAGGGCCTGATAGTTGATGATGCGGGTTGTGCGCAGTTCTATGCAGTGTCGTTTGCGCAGAACTGCGCAGAAGGTATGGGACACATGATCTGCTGCCAAACAGTTGCGCGCAGTTCTGCGCAGATTTGTTTGCGCAGAACTATGTAGGAGGAGTGGCGACGGTAGATCATGTGCGGATAATTGCGCGCAGTTCTGCGCAGATTTGTTTGCGCAGAACTGCGCAGGCGGAAGCTAGCTGGTATGTTTCACCTTAAGTTGGTCAGTGCTAGGTCACAGTGTAGTGATATATGCTAGAATCACGCCTGGAGGTGCAGCGTGGCCGAAATGACACTACAGATTAGCGACGAGCGTGTGGATACGCTCCCGGTTGCCAATGCACAAGTGAGTGATCTTGATCTCGATGCGGTGGCACGTCACATCAAAGGGGCAGTAGAAACTGGCCGGTATGATGGTGGGCAAACCGAGCCGGAGTTGTTCTTGCGGGAGATGCGCTGCTTGGTGGAGCATGAAGGACGCGTGACGCCAAGTATGTCGGGGTTATTGGTCTTTGGTAGACGGCCACAGGCCTTTCTCGAACACACTGATATAGCATTGGCGCATTTTCCAGGCACTGTCGGCGATTTGACGGACGAGCCGCTCCACTTCGCGCGCTATGGTGGAACGTTGATTCAACAGATCGATGAAGTAGAGAAATATTTATGGAGCAACACGCGGCGCGGTATTAAGGTAGAGGGAGGGCCGCAGCGTGAAGAACGACCTGAATATCCCCGTGGGGCGTTGCGCGAGCTCACAGCCAATGCCGTTACCCATCGTGATTATAATCGGGTAGGCGCCCGTACTCAAATATCAATGTTTATGGATCGTATCGAATGGCGATCACCGGGTGGTTTGCCTAAAGATATCACTCCCGAAAATATTCTCCATAGTGGCAGTCATGCTCGCAATCCGATTATCGCGCAACTGCTCTTTCAGTCGGGCTATATTGAGGCTTTCGGTATGGGGCTCCGCACCGTCTTCTCATTGCTCAAGCAGCATAATTTGCCAACGCTTGGGCTACGAGACACGGGAGCGGCGCTGATCGTAACGATGCGCGGTCCGGACGCTCCTAATCTAGTGACGTTGACACCACCCCGACGTGTACTGCTGGAGTTGGCGCGGCGGCTTGGTGAAATTACGCTTGAGCAAGCAATTAATGCTTCCAGTGATCGAGCCAGACGTACGGTTCAGGCCGATCTGAAGTATCTGGTTGAGCATCACTTTCTGCGTACGCAAGGCCAATCACGGGACCGGCGCTATCTGCTCGCCGAAGATACCGATTCGTACCCGTTGCTCAGTGCGCCGTGGACACCTAATACCTAAAAGAGCTTGGCATACGCTCCCAATAGCTCGCTGTGGCACCTTTACTAGTCTATAAAATATTATGTCAACTAAATGTTCTATGGACTTAGAAATTACCATGGGATCTATGCCGTATGCACACCAGACTGATATTTGTGCCGGAGAGTGAAGGAGCGCGCTCTACATCAAAGCGCTGGAGCTATCACATCGTGCGGGCTAACATATCCATAGGAACGATCACACTGATAATGCAGGAGTTGGACTATGAGTGGAGTTTACCAAGGTGGACTACTGAGCTAGATGAAGCAATGTGGGAAGGTTTGCCGGAGGCCTTGATTATGACACAGCGTGTCGAACGCATAGAGATTGCGCGAGCTTGGTTGCCTGCTCCTAAACCTAGCGTTGAGGAACAATCATCTGGGGCCCTGAGCATGTTCTTCAACTGGTTACGTGCTACGAGCCGCACAGCCATAGTAACCTCCTACTTTACATGGCGCTACCCAGATGCTAGCGATGCTGTTGCACTGGCTCAACTTGCGCAGGATTCACAAGCTCTGACGGTTGCCGGTGTGCACTCCACGCTCAGTGCAACCTTTGATGTGACATTGGCCATTTTTGCTAACCGGTGGGGAACATTACTAGAGGCGTGTTCGGTCCTGGTCGAAGCTCGGCGTTCAATTACAGGGGCGGCCCTAACAACACTATACGGCGACGTACCGCTGATCGTTCTCCTGGCGACAGCCTCGCCGTTAGTCGCTCGGGATGTATTAATCATGGTGCTCGACGCGCTGGCCGATCTACACTATCCGGCTGTTAACTTGCTGCTACAACCTGCCTCGCCGTATGTGACTCTCGCAATGTCTCTAGGGTTCGAGACAGTAGGTCAAGTCCAACAAGTATTAGTCTATGGCTAAGCGATAGCTGAATATTCGCAGAGTTAGAGCCTTTTTGGTTATAGAGGAGGGGTGTAACCGTTACACCCCCTTCTCCTACTACTTCCACTCCTTTTGCTAAGCTAGCCAATCGCTTGCTCAACATCTTTAATCACACGTTGTAGGAGTTGAACATCACGTCTAAGGGCGGCTTGTCCTTCTGAGGAGAGTTGCGATAGATCACGCTTCAAAAGCTGTTTGCCTTGATTGATCATGCGCTGTACCCGCTCACGCTCTTCGTCAAGCCAGGCCTCGCCTTGATAGCCCTGGCGCTCTATATCGGCAACGAGTTTCCCTACCAGTGTGCCAGAAATTTCATCGCCGCGTTGCGTACGTGCCCGTAAATCATCCAGCAATTGGACCGCTTGGTCTGGTTGAAGCGTACCGTTAAACACAGCACTATGGAGGGGGCGTAATGTGCGCTCAGGCCAGCGGTAGGCACGGACGAGCGGCCGCGTCTCAACAGGCAGGCGATCATACAAGCGCATCAGTTGAATACGCCGCGACTCGCTCAAGTTAAGCCTCGTCTCGACCTCAGCCCAAGGTACCTCTTTGCCTGCCTCCTGGGTCAACTGGTCCTTGAGGCGTTGCGCAGCTTCGGCGCGATCTAGATCTGATAAGGACGCGCGTGCCTCATTCTCCACATATTGAAAAATAAGTCGCTCAGCATCGTTGGGCCGTTTCGGGAGCTGGATAGCCTGCAGCGTCGGCAGATTCGTCAAGACGGCGGCGCGCCAACGCCGTTCACCACTGAGGATCCGCCACTCAGCCTGTGGGTACTCTGGATCGACCTCGATAATTGGATATACCAACAAAGGATGGATTTGCTGCTCGGCAAGTGATTGTCCCAGGGCCCGTAGCTCGCTCAGCATAATCTTTGCATCGGCATCACCTCCATCTGCGGCAGCAAGTAGCTCTTCGGGCCTCGGCAAAAAGCGTACCTGGAGCGGATCGGGCGCGATTGCTCCGACCGGCAGGACAACAATCTCTTTGCCGGCTGCTTGGTCCACAATTGTAGCGGCCGAGGTTGGCCGTGCTGTGCCGCCGAGATTGCGCATGCGTTGCTTAAAAATATCACTCATACTTGCCCTCTGACTGCAGAAGTTCTTGGGCCAATGCCTTGAACTCACGGGCTGCTCGACTGCGGGGCCGGTAATAGCTGACCGGCTGTTGTGCACCGGATGCTTCTGGCAACGTAATGTCGATACCGATGCGGGTCGTCATAATGGTAGCAGGCAACTCTAGTTCGCCCAGAGTCTCATGAATAGAGCGGGCCAGTTTGGTTTGTGCACGCCAGCGGTTAATAATCAAGTAAATGCGCTCAGGACCGGCATTTAAGGTTTCACGTACATCTTGGACGGTTGCTAGAATATCGCCTAGTCCTTCCAGTGCGAGCGGCTCGGGAATGATGGGTACAAGCAGACGTGAAGCACCAATCAAAGCGGCAGTTAAGAGATTGCCAGTTGGCGGTGTATCGAGCAACACGATATTATAGCGTTCAGCCGGGATTTGTTGGAGTGCGCGGTGCAACCAGTACAAGCGAAGATTGCCGAGCTGCGGCTCTAGGCTGACCATATCAGGATGCATCGGTAGCAGATCCAGGTTGGGAAAAGATGTTGATTGTGCAAGTTCGGCAATTGGCCGCTTTTCGACCACCGCAACCAAACTAGTATCTCGCAGAACGTGTTCACGGGCATGACCGAGGTGCAAGCCAGTGTGACCCTGCTTATCAAGATCGATCAACAAAATGCGTTGGCCCGTGTCCGCTAATGCCGCTCCTAGATTGACCGTCAGCGTCGTTTTACCGATACCCCCCTTATTGGTAGCGATTGCCCACACAGTAACCATGCCCATTCCTTTTGATCAGAGGCGGAGACCCAATTTGCGGTATGTTGTTGCTTCGATAGTTTACCAGATGGGGAGGCTACACGATAGGAGAAAGGTTGTCGAGTCCGAGCAACAACGTGAGTTGAGAAATAGGCTATAGAACGAATGAGCTACATGGTTACACCGTTTGTGCTATTCAACCTTTGGTAGTGGTATGGCTGCGACGCGCCAATCTTCTAAGAAGTCGAGGACCGCTGTATACTGCTCCAGCTGCACGGTTTTATAGCTGCTCACACCGAAGCGCCGGTAGAGCTCGGCAAAGATGCCTTGATAGTGATTTTTGGCTGGTCCTTGCGTCGTGAGCAATTCACCTAAGGCCTTGACGCGGTTCGATATCTCCGTCGCTTGTGCGTCGGTGACATAGGATGCTGGCTGTAGCTGATCTTCGAGTACACCTAAACGCACCTGCACGTCCGATAGATGCCATTGCACATCCTTGATAACGCGAGCTGCACCATCAAGCCGCTGGACCAAGGCCTGTTGCTGCCGTTGTAAATCGATCTGCTGTTCGGCCATACGGGTGATGGCCCGGCCCATTTCGGCAATCTGTTGCAACTGCTGGAGTGCTAGGCCGTCGCCCACAGCGTCACCTGCTGGTTGGACCAGCATCTGTGGCTTGAAGGCTTGCCATAACACGACCGCTACTTCTTCCTGATACCGCACCAATTTGGCTTGCACCTCGGCCTTCACCCGTCCCGCCTGTAGTCCGGATAACCAGAGCGGGACCAGATCTAGTCGCAAGCATTGTGCCTCTTGTGGGCCGCCTTCGGTTGTCACCGGCAAGGTTACCAAGCCTTTCGTGAGGACAGCATGCCGTTGAATACGCAGAATCTGTGATCGTCGCGCCAGGCCTAGGTTCTCACACAGACGTGTGAACAGGACATAGATTGTGCTATCGGTGCGCTGTACGGCGATCAACTCGTCGCCATAGAAAGGAACAATCCTGCGTTCAAGTGGGTCTGTCATCCTAACCTCACCTTCTAAAGGGGGGATCATGATGATCTCCCCTTGCCGCACACCAACCTCGGTACGTCTGACAGGGAGGATCATCATGATCTCCCCTTTGGCAGCGTATCCTTACTCACACGGGAAAAGCTAGTCCATCTTAGCACAGCCCAAGACCAGAACCATCGTAGTGCGGCAACATGTTTTACAATACGGCGTGCAGAGCAGCAGTTCGTATTATAGCTGCAGGAGCAGGTGATATGAGTGTAAGTATTTGGCAAACGGCACACGATCATGAGGCATCACCCCACCAGGTGGAGGTCGCCATTATTGGTGCCGGCATCATCGGAGCATACCTGGCGGTGCGCTTACGACAAACTGGCACACAGGTGCTGGTTCTGGATAGTGGTCACCCTGCTAGTGGGGCCTCAGGGCGAAACGGGGGTTTGCTCCTCACCGGTGTCGCCCACTCATACTGGAGCGCTGCTCAGCTCTATGGGCGAGCCGCTACCCGGGAGCTATGGGCCCTTACTGTTGAAAATCGAGAAGCGATGATAGGCTGGGCGACTCGCTTAGGTACACCGGTGCGACGCTGTGGGAGCTACTTGCTCGCCTGTACACGCCCGCAATCGGAGGAAATCCGCCGCTCGGCGGCCATGATGCAGCAGGACGATCTGCCGGTCGAATGGCATGAGCAGGACCCACTGGGACGCGGTTTTGGTTCGGCCATCGGCATCCCCAACGACGGTGCTATCCAAGCCGCACTGCTGACTAAGGCATTGCTTGAGCATAGCGGTGCAGCGGTGCGCGAGCTCGCCGAGGTCTACCATCTGTCATCAGAGGCAGATGGCGTGCGAATCTGTGCACGTGGTGGCGATGTGGTCGCACAGCGAGTGTTCCTTGCCACTAATGCCTGGACTCCGTTGCTCGTCCCTGAGTTTGAAGGGGTCGTGCTGCCAGGGCGTGGCCAAGTGATTGCTACCGCACCGGCACCACGGCTGATCGACCGCTCCTGCTACTGCGACGACGGTTTCGAGTATTTCCAACAGTTACCGGATGGCCGCATCGTGCTCGGGGGCTACCGTAACCTGGCCATCGAGCAAGAAATCACGTATGCCGACCACACAACGCCACTCATTCAGGACGCACTCGTTGCCTTTCTCCAGCGTCACTTCCCTGAGTTAGCAAACCATGCCATCGAACGACGCTGGAGTGGCACCATGGCCTTCACGACCGATGGGTTGCCGCTAGTTGGACGCTTACGGCGGGATGACCGCATTGCCTTTGCCGTCGGCTTTAACGGTCATGGCCTGGGCTTAGGCATGATGGTGGTCGAGGCGCTCCTGCGGGAACTCGCTGGCGGTGATGCAAGCGTCTTTAGTGCCCGACGACTGATGGCGACCGCTGCCTGAGTAACCTTGTTATTTAACCGCAGCATAGACGGAGGCTGCAACTTGCTGCACTGTATCGATCCCGTAGGCCATCGATGGATCCTGGGAGGTGAAGATCGCAATCGTGTAATTCTTATTCGGCGCGTGGACAATGCCCATGCTATGAACGCCCCAGCCATCATTATCTGGATACCAGCCATTCTTCAACGCCACAAACGTGCCATTTGCTACCCCTGCGGAAATACCCCAGGCTTGATCAGGCACCACATGGGCCATCGTATGGAGCGCGTCTGTACACAACTGCTGGTTGAGGAAGAGACAGGTATCGAGCTTGGCTAGCAGCCGGACCATATCTTGTGTTGTTGTTGTACTGCTACCCCAGGCTGAGTCTTCCATCACCGTATCGTTGATCGCGTTACGGTGCAAGAATGTTTCGACCCTCGCCGCCCCACCCACATTAATAAAGAGTGTGGTTGCCGCATCATTATCGCTCCATTCGATCATCTGCTCGATCAAGCCTTGCTCGCCACCGGTCAAAGGTCGTTGCTGTGCTTGTGCTTGGTCCATGACCGTTAACATGATCGGCACCTTGGCTGTGCTATACATCTGGAAGCGCGGCGTCTGCCCATAGGTGAAGAGTTCGTTTGTGTCCAGCCGGTACACTGCTGCACCAATTGCACCTTGTCGTTGCTGTGCCAGACTCACCGCATTTGGCGCAAGCTCCTGTAATGCACGTGGCTGCGCGGTTGTAATGATGTTGGGATCGATCAGTGGCCCATTCGTAATCGTCCCATATCGCCACTGCACGTAGTGGCGACCAACATTGCCCCATTCGACCTGCCAGGCTGCCGGATTAGCCGGCGTGTAGGTTAGAACGCGCCGTTCAAATGCTTGCAGCAGCACGCGTTGTTGGACCTTCCCCACCTGTACCACCACCCAGTACGGTTCGGTCAGCGGGTAGCCAGCAATATACCGCAGGTTATCGCCAGCGAAGGCGTTGACAAAAACATCCGGTAGATTATGACCCAGCACATCATTGTAGGCAACAATATGCACATTGAACTGGCGCAAACTCTCATCTGCACCGACCGTACCACCAGGGGCTAGGGTCGTGGTGATCGGATCAGATTGCCCTACACGCGATAGCACACGTGCATTGTTATCGAAAGAAGCTAAAGATGTTAGATCAGCATAGGTAATCGTTTGGGTAAGCGGAGCTTCCAGATCACCGGCAACGGGCATCTGCGCAGGTTGATGCTGCTCATAAAGCGTATTGCCACGTTGCAGACGCCCGCTGATCAGTTCGCGTACAAGTAAACCGGTCGTGACGTACCAGACGTGTTGTAGATCATCGGCCGGAAAGGTTACTTCCATGCGTGCTTTATCCCAGTACCACACGTTACGCTGGCCATTCGGTGCTTCCGCATATGGTTCCGTGGCAGTGCGTTCTACAAGCGGCCCCCATGTCCATGATCGGTTGAGTTGACCATTGGCGAGCAGTCCATCATCTTGGGCCCAGCGTCGCATGATCGCTGGATCAAGACTAGCAGCGGCAGCCGCACCACGCGGCACTAGTATCAACGTAAGCAACAAAACGACAGAGACACACCAGCGCATGGTGATTCCTTCACAATAACTACACGGAGTATGCCATATTTTCAGATCAGCGCGAACTTCCTCCATATTACTCAGGTATGACAGAATAGCTAATTATATTGACATAATGAAGAACTATATTTATGGTCGGACAACCGGCTGATTCTTCGGCCAAACGATCGGAATGGATTGCTAGACTCAGGGAATGATGTCACAATACCCATCGTCGTCTCCGACCAGGAGCATTCAAGGAGAACTTTAATGGCACACGCAAGTTGGAACCAAGTCGTAGTCGCCGAAGCAGACCGCGCTAATTGTGAATCTGTCGAAGGGAATGTCTATTTTCCGCCGGCTGCGATCAAAGACACCTACTTCCGCCCCAGCCAGACCCACACCGTCTGCCCTTGGAAAGGCATCGCAAGCTATTACGACATCGTCGTCAATGGTGAGGTCAACAAAGATGCCGCTTGGTATTACCCTGAGCCAAAAGAGGCGGCGCAACAGATTACGGGATACGTGGCCTTCTGGCATGGCGTCAAGGTTGAGGAATAAGGAACTCTGGTTGAGCGAGGCTAAATCTGGTTAACCAATTTTAACAGAACATGGTATAATATTGGCGTTGTTAAGCCTGGTTTGGCACTAGCCGTTGTTCCTGCCTCCGCATCGAACCCCGCGCTCACTCGCTTCAAGCCAACGAAACAATGAAGGTTTTTTTTAGGAGGGCGAGCGATGAGCTTCGCAGACAAAACTCTCACATGCCGTGATTGCGGTCGAGAGTTCACATGGACGGCCGGCGAACAGGCATTTTACGAACAGAAGGGTTTCACCAACCCTCCGACCCGCTGCCAGGATTGCCGGGCAGAGCGTAAAGCCAGTGGTGGTTACGGCAGCCGTAGCGGTGGTGGTAGCTCGTATGGTGGCGGAGGCGGTAGTTCGTATGGTGGCGGAGGCGGACGCCAAAGCAGCGGTGGCACCCGTGAAATGTACACTACGACTTGCTCGTCGTGTGGCAAAGAGGCGCAGGTACCGTTTGTACCACGAGGCGACAAGCCGGTGTACTGCTCGGACTGCTTCCAAAGCCAGCGGCGCTCAAGCGGGGGCGGAAGCGGCCGGTACTAAACCGTCTCATTTCCATAAACAGCAAGGCTCGTCCCACTGGACGAGCCTTATCTATGTCTTACAAGGAACAGATGAATTTTATTGATTTCAAGTTAGATGCGCGGCTGGAACGGGCGATTGAAGCGGCCGAGTATGCTACGCCAACGCCTATTCAAGCCAGCACGATTCCGCTGGGTCTCGCGGGTCGTGACATCATCGGTACCGCGCAAACCGGCACCGGTAAAACGGCCGCATTTGTGTTGCCCATGCTTCACCGCCTGCTTCAGCAGCCTGCTCGCTGGGGTAAGACACGGGCGTTAATTTTGACGCCGACGCGCGAGCTGGCCGAGCAGATTCACAGCATGATCCAGCAGTTGGGCAAATGGACTTCGATCCGCTCTGCGACTATCTATGGTGGGGTTGGCATGCTACCGCAGGAGCGTGCATTGCGAACAGGGGTCGAAGTTCTCGTCGCGTGTCCCGGTCGGTTGCTGGACCACCTCGGGCGTGGCACGGCTAAGCTAGACGGCATCGACCTGTTGGTTGTTGATGAAGCCGACCGAATGCTCGATATGGGCTTTCTGCCGGCCGTCCGCCGCATTTTGAGCCAGTTGCCGCGTGAGCGCCAAACAATGCTCTTCTCGGCGACGTTTGCCCCGGAGCTTGAAACGCTGGCGGCTCAAACACTGCGTAACCCGGAACGTGTGAATGTGAGCCTGGGAGCGCCGCCCAAAACAGTTGCCCATGCGCTGTATCCGGTCCCGCAGCACCTGAAGACGCCGCTGCTGCTGCAGTTGCTTCGCGAAACTGATGCCCGTTCGATCTTGATTTTTACGCGAACCAAGCATCGTGCTAACCGTGTCGCTGAACAGATCGAGCGTGCCAACTACTCAACGTCAGTGTTGCACTCGAATAAATCACAAAACCAGCGCCAGCTAGCGTTGGATGGTTTCCGCTCAGGCAAGTTTCAAATCCTTGTTGCTACCGACATTGCGGCGCGGGGCTTGGACATTGCGACGGTCTCGCATGTTATTAACTATGACATTCCTGATACCGCCGATGCCTATATTCATCGCATCGGTCGTACCGGTCGTGCCGAGCGGGACGGGGATGCGCTAACCCTGGTGGCGGCCGAAGATGCGCCTATCGTCCGTGACATCGAGCGTGCGCTTAAGCAGCCGATCACTCGGCGCAAGCTAGCTGATTTCGACTATAACGCGCCCGCCCCGCCCAACGCACCGGCTAGCATGCGTGCTCCCTATATGCCCCAGCGCGTAAACGAGCAGCACCCATCCAGAGGACGGTATGCAGCGCAAGGAGCCAGCAATCCGCGTAATGCCGCCGGTCGACGACCTACGCTGCCTCAGGGGGCACCCCGGCCACGACAGCAGCCGAAAGTGTCGGGTCGCTAGCAACTCACTCCCCGCCCTACCGCATACCCACACGCGCCAGCTATGATAGCTGTGACGCGTGTGATGTTTAAGGGCAGTTTTACTTTCTGAAATCCCTGTGTAACATTCGATGCAATCTTCTGCCGCCCGCGCTGCTATACTCACGCTTAGCACCGTGGCGGAAAGATATGCAACACACGAAGCATGATCGGCTAACGCAGTTCGGGACCCTTCAAGAGCGCTTGGCGACAGTACTCATCCATATCGGCAACTATGAATGGTGGTTGCCGTGGCTCTACCTTGTATGTATGGTGATCGCCGAACTCGTCACTTCGCTTGTACAATCTCGGCTGGGGTTGCTCATGTATCTGCTGATCCTGCTCGGCTTGTCGATCCGCGATGCCGACCTGCCCAGCCCAGCAACCCGACGCTTCATGCTTGGCCTAACGCTGGCACTACCCTTACGTGTGCTTTCGTTAGCGCTGCCCCATAACATGCTCCAGCCGCGCCCGTGGTATCCGGCTGTCGTCCTGCTTTTCCTCACAGCTGGCGTGATCGTGATCGGACAGGTAGGCATATCCCGACGTACGCTTGGACTGGAAAAGGCTAAGCTACCACTGCAGCTATGGTTGTCCAGCATCGGCTTTGGTCTAGGTGTGATTGAGTACATGATTTTGCGGCCACGTTTTCCGCTGCTAAACATGACTTTGGGTGCAATGGTATTGCCAGCCTTGAACCTGATGCTCGTCGCGGGCGTTGCGGAAGAACTGATCTTGAACGAAGCGCTTCGCGCAGGTGATTGACCCCCGCTCACCTCCTGGTAGCTCCCCTGGTCCATCAGCCCTGGCTATGTGACGATCTCCCCCGTCGGGGTTTTCTCTGCCCGACAGGAGGTTGTCT
>JACDGP010000074.1 GCA_013821605.1 Herpetosiphonaceae bacterium | reverse complement strand
GGGGCATTCTCCATCCCACCCCTAAGGAGAAAAACGATGACAACCGACCCAATCCGCGCGGGCTTTCACACCGTAACCCCCTATCTGATCGTTCCTGACGCCGCCAACCTGATCGAGTTCCTGAAACAGGCCTTCGACGCGACCGAACTCTTCCGCACGACCGGCTCGGCCGGCGGCATTCACGCCGAGCTTCGCATAGGTGATTCGATGGTCATGATCGGCGGCGGTGCTGGCGACGGTGGACCCTGGCAAGCGATGCTCTACCTGTATCTAGCTGATGTTGACGCTGTGTACCAACGCGCGCTGGCAGCCGGCGCTACCTCGCTTGCCGCCCCCGCTGACGCAGGTGATGGTGACTACCGAGCAGGTGTGCGCGATCCCTATGGCAACCACTGGTACATTGCCAGTCATAAACAGGACGTAGCGGTATAAGGACGTTTGTAGCTCTTTTTGTACCGGTTTGTGGCCCGCGATCCGTGTGTTGGTACGGGTCGTCGCTCATCACCATCCCAAGCCATAAAAATCCTGCTATCTAGCCTTTCCCTCAGGTGCTATACTAGTCTGCGACGTACAAACCACTGGCGCGCCTCCTCTGCCTTCGTGGAAACCTCGTGTCGCCTCGTGGATGTCACTATCACGAACTCAGCTACTCTTAGTCTGGAAGCTTTGACTATGGCGAGTGATGACCATGCCGGTCAGGTGTCTATCGGTGCAATTACCATCTCCACTGCGGAGCCGATTGCCGCAACAGGTGACATCCACCAGGAGCAGGGTGCCTTCATCGGCGGCCAGGCCAGGGTGGAAGGGCCGGTCACTGGTGTCAACCAAGGCGTCATCAACCTCGACGACCAGGCCTATATGGTCCGTGGTTTGCCCAACCCCTATCTTGGCCTGCGCAGCTTCACCTATGCTGACCGTGACAGCTATGCCGGTATCGTCGGTCGCTCGGCACGCCTCTGGACCCTGGGCGACAAGCCGCATGCCACCACCCTGCGTGGTCATACCAATTGGATCGTCGGTGCGATGTTCAGCCCGGATAGCCAACGCATCGTGACCGCCTCGTGGGACCATACGGCCCGCCTTTATATTGTCGGACCATATTTGACCGCGACAGATAATCTACTGGCGGTTGCCCCCTGCTTGGTTGGTCGTGGTCTCACCCCCGATGAGATCAAAGACTTCCAGGTGGGTTCACCACGTTTTGATTTCGCACAACGTCAGTGCCCGCCAGTTTTACCACCGAAATAACTGCAACGGGCGACCTCAGGGGTCAATCGACAGCGAGGAGAAAATTTATGGCCTTCGACCGTGGACACGCCCTGCTCATCGGCATCGGCACCTATGCCAACGCGCCACGTCTCAACACGGTCCCGCTTACGGCGGCAGACGCCCAGGCCGTCCAGACCGTGCTCTGCGATCCTAAGTACTGTGCCTACCCCACGTCCCAGGTCCAAACCCTCCACGACGCTGCAGCTACGCGCGCTCACATCCTCTCGGCCTTCGATACCCTGGCCAACACCACCGGCCCCGATGATACCGTCTTTGTTTTCTACAGCGGCCATGGTTCGTACGGCACCGATGGCCACTATTACCTGACGGCCTTCGATACAACGCTGCAAGATGACAAGATCGCTGCGGGCAGCGGCGTGCGCGACAGCGAGCTGCTCACCAAACTCCAGTTGCTCAAAACTCGCCGTGCCTTCCTGATCTTCAATGCCTGTCATTCGGGTGAACTTGCCCCATCCCTTGACACACCCGCCCTCTCCGACCAAAGCCTCCCCGATACAACCGCCAGCGCCCTCCTCGGCACGGGGGAAGGACGCGTCATCATCACGGCCTGTCGCCAGAACCAAAAATCCTATTTCTTGCGCGACCAACCCGTGACCTTGTTTGCCCAAGCACTGGTGGATGGCCTGCGCGGGACTGGCGTCCAAAGCCGGCACGGCTATATCAGTATCTTCGACCTGTATGATGCCGTTTTTTCAACCGTCAGCGCCGCCGTCCTCAGCCGCTGGAATCTTCTCCAGGAGCCCGAACTCACGATTACCCAAGGGATTGGCACACTAGCTGTTGCCCTTTATCAGGGCACGATCCCAACCGGCGAACTCGGCCAGACTGATCGCCCTCCCTCACTCGATGGCCCTGTCCGTGAGGTTACATCGAGCGAAAGCCGCTCCGCCCTCAACCAGTTAGTATCGGGCTACGGCAACGTGGCAGTTGGCGGCAACATTGGACAAAATACTGTCATCAACACGGGTGGTGGTGATTATGCGGGCAGCGGCATCGATAAGCGTGCTGGCGTCTTCATCAGCGGTGGTTCGGTCAATGGACCGGTCATCGGTACCAACACCGGCACCATTAATACGTCGTATGGCGGCCCATCATTTGGCTCTTCTGACTCCGATGTCCTTATGCAGGCCCAGACGGAGCTGCGCGTGGCAATCGGGCGTGCCCAGCAACGTGGCGATGATGATCAGGTCACCGATCTCCAGACCGTGCTGACATCGCTTGAAGCAGCACAGAAGGCGACGCGCGAAGGCAAATCCGACCGGCGCGCTACCAAGCTGACCGAAGCAACCAGCAGCCTGCGCTCCTTAGCGAACAACGATCCCGCATTGGCTTCGCTTCTCGCTCTCTTATCCCGGGCCTGAGCAGCGATGGGCCGGCCTTCCGGCCCATCGCTGGCTATTCTATGTTGCTACTCTAAAAAGCGCTGGTTGACCCAGCCCACCGTGCTACCTGCCTGGACCTTGACCCACGTGCTGCCATCCACGACCTGACTTTCGTTAAGCAACGTCACGCTCGCACCATGTGGTAGCACTGCGACGACTGCTTGATCGGCTCCCGGATTGGCCCGCACATGAAGTCCTCCACTGCCAACCGTTCGCGTTGCCCCTGCAGCTTGCTGGCCCGTTACCTGTCCACCACCGTTGAGTACACCCATATAGAACGCTTCGCTAATGGCGTTTCCTGGACACGCGGGCTTGTTATAGTCGCGATGCGAAGAGATGCCGCCCCAGCTTAAACGCTCAGGATGTGGGCAGCGCGGACTCTTGTTGACGAAGACCAGGCCGGGTTTGCTGGCGGGGTCGGCATACATATAGCGCAGGTCAAATGTTTGCAGCCGCTGCCGGAGCGCGTTCACGGCAGCATTGACCATGTGGGCTACGGCCGGCGACCACTGCTGCTGTGTATAGTCGCCCACGACTTCAATCCCGATCGAATAGTGTAACCGTCCACCATTGTGATGCGAGTTCCCCCACATCGCATGAATACCCGGCTCATTCATTTCCGAGAACAGCCAGATATACCGATCATCAATAAACAGGTGCGGACCGGCATTCCACTTCAATGTGTCACGGTAATACACCATGAGACCATGCAGCGCAACAAGCCGCTTCTGCTTGACCTGATCGTCACTAAGCCCGGACTCACCTGCCGTCCAGGTAGCCAGTGTCGGCACTGCTGTATGGTGTAGGATGATGTAGTCGGGCGGAATCGTACCAAAGTCGTAGCTCTGTAGGTAAGTGCCGAACTCTTCTGGTGTGACCCCTTTGCCAACATACGAAAACTCACCGAGCGAGTCGGGCTGCGGATCAGTTTCATCGGGCTCGGTGTCAAGCGGCAGCCAAGTGCTATAGTCAATCGGGGGCGTGGACGAGTTGTCAGGAGTGAGTGGTTGCACAGGCGGTTGGTCGGTCATTGACGTGTCCTCCAAACATAATCGTACCGAGCGAGTTGTGAGTGTTTGGGACATTGTATGTGCTTGGTCAATAATGCTACCCACGTTGAATAAAGCATTCGGTCGTCGTAGCAACTTGCTCCTACTGCGACGACCGAAGTACCGGTGCTATGGCGTCAATCGCTGTTGGTCGCGCGGAAACAGCGTCGTTTCCCGTACGTTAGCCGCCTCAGCCAGCCGCGCAATCCAGCGCTCCAGCCCAATCGCAAAACCCCCATGCGGTGGCATGCCATACTTGAAGGCTTCCAGGTAGCCATTAAAGGGCTCCGGATCGATCCCGCGTGCCGCCAGCGCTGCGAGATACTCCTCATAGCGGTGCAGCCGCTGTCCGCCCGTGACCAGTTCTAATCCCCGGAACAGTAGGTCAAAGCTATTGGAATATGCTGGCTGGTGTGGATCGGGATGCGTATAGAATGGCCGCTTCACCATTGGATAGCCCACCACAAACAAAAACTCCGATCCATACGTCCGCTGCGCCCACTCGCCCAGGAAACGCTCATGTACCGGTGCTAGATCTGGCTCCTGACGGATATCTTCGCCGGTCTGCTCCAAAATCAGCTCTTGCGCCGCTCGAAAATGAATGCTCGGGATCTCGCGCGGCACCTCTGGCAATCGCAGCCGGAGCACTGTCAGAGCATCCACCTCAGCCGCCACTGCCGTCAGCATCCCGCGCAGCACGTCGCCCAGCAGAGCCATCACCGTCCTATGGTCCTCGATAAAGCCAAATTCCACGTCCAGTGAGACATACTCATTCAGATGGCGCGGTGTATCATGTGGCTCGGCGCGAAAGACCGGCCCGACCTCAAAAACACGCTCAAAGACCCCCACCATCGTCTGCTTATAAAACTGCGGGCTCTGCGCCAGATACGCCGGCCGACCAAAGTAATCGATGGTGAAAACATTCGCCCCACCCTCGGTGGCCGAGGCAACGATCTTCGGCGTCTGTATCTCCACGAAATTACGTTCACGCAAGCTAGCACGAAAGCCACTCAGCGAAGTCGAAGTCAGTCGAAACAGCGCACGTTGGCGTGGATGCCGTAACGCGACCGCCGCATGATCCAGGATCGTTGGCAGTTGGGCCTTCAGTGTGGGGCGAAATAGATCAAAAGGTGGCGGTGCACTCGCTGCCATGATCACCTCGATCTGCGGCTGCCGCACCTCTACCCCGCCGGGTGCTTGTGGCTCGGCGACAACCACGCCTTCCACCTCAAGCACCGATTCGGCATTGAGCGCACCCACCCTTGCGCTCATTTCCGGCTCGTCCAGGATGATCTGCGCCAACCCTTGCCCGTCGCGCAGCACCAAAAAGGTTACATTGCTCAACCGGCGTAGCCGGTGCAACCACCCTGCCAATCGCACGCGCTCGCCAACATGTCCACCGAGCGCAGTGGTCCAGATTCGTTCCACTATCGCACCTCACAACAATGCCCCCTCGTCATGCGGACGAGGGGGCGTCGTGGTGCCACCGCAGTTCGTCGCCGCCCAGAACATGTGGGCCGGCAACCTTCGCTGCTCGCTAACGGGAGCAACCCGACTGAGCTTACTTCGTTCTTCTCAGCACTCCAGAGTGTCTTCACAGGATGGGGAGGTTATCTTCACAGCAACGATAACTCTCTGAACTCCAACCATGACCCTGCTACTCGTCTCCATCAACGTTTTACACGGGCAACAATACCAAAGGCTCTACCTGCTGTCAACGTCTGGTGCACAGGTGGCACTCCGCACGATATATCCGTCCAGATACTCGATCTCGGTCAACCCCGCCCGTTTCGTAAACGACAGTCGTCCACCATACGGTGCAGTATAGCGCCCCGAGGTTGGCGCAACATCGGCATAATCGCGTCCAATCGCCACTGTTGTATAGCCCAGGTTGGGCTGGCGCTGGTTCGTCGAGTCATAGGCCACGGCTTGCAGCCGTCCGCTGCGGCGGGCTGGCAACAAAACTTCGACCCAGGCGTGTGATCCGCCCTCACCCAGCATATGGCCCGATACATACCGTGCCGGCATACCGGCAGCACGGCAAATCGCCAGCATTACATGTGCATAGTCCTGACACAACCCCTGCCCGATGGCGAGTGCTTCGGCAGCCGTGGTGAGTACAGTCGTCGCCCCAGAGCCGTAACGCAAAGCCTGTCCCACCCATTCATGAATCGCTAGGGCCAGATCCTCGTCACGGCGCGCTTTTGCCCGCAGTTCGTGCGCGATAGCTGTGATGTGCTCGTCGCTCCTGGTCAGTCGCGTCGGTTCGAGGAAATACGCCGCTGCTGCTCGCGGGATAGTCGGCAAGCTGTATTGTTGTGCATTACGCTCAACGGTCGTCATCACCTCAAAGGCAATTGAGCGCTCCACCCGCGCCACATCGAGCGCCAGCACGTGGTTACCGCAGCAGTCCCTACGCCGGCTTGTGGCGGCTTTATGCGGAGACACTATTAGCTGATGGTCACGCAACCGCTGGTCGCCATAGCGCTTGGCCGGTACCACCATCAAGTTTTGCCGCAAATCGGCAATCGGGCCGGGATATTCGTAGCGGAAGCACTGGTATAAAAAATAGTTTGTGCGCTTGACCCGCTGCCATTCAATCTGCCGGTGATCGATGAATTGCTGCAATGTTGTCTCTCCTGCTCAAGCCTCGTTGGAACGATACTCGAGCGCGAACTGCCGGTCGACTAGGTCTGCCCATACCGTCATATTCGCTAGCTTCGTGCTGCCATAGATCGTCGCCAGCGCCACATCCACCGCATCTCGCCCACTGGCGATCAGCGTCCTACCCGTCCGGTGCCGGTTATGCCGTGCATCAAAGGAGCGCCATGCCCCATCCAGGAATACCTCAAACCAGGCATGAAAATCCATCGGTGTTGGGTCTGGTTCAACATGAATATCCGGCAAATAACCGCATACATAGCGCGCCGGAATATTAAGCGCCCGACAAAAGGTGACGCCCATATGCGCGAAATCACGACATACCCCGACACCCGCCTGATACACATCCCAGCTAGAGGTCGTCGATGTGCTCCCTTTCCCGTACCGAATATTGGTATGGATCCAATCACACACGGCCTGCACCTGCTCCCAACCGCCCTGTATTCCGCCGAACAGCCGCCAGGCGTCGTCGTTAAACATATCCGACTGGCAATAGCGGCTCGGCAAGGTATATGCCACCACGTCGTCCGGTAGCGCCTCGATCGGCATCTTGGGCAGACCCGGTAAGTGCGGATCTCCGGTCGTTGGCACTTCAACGAGCGCATCATAGCGTAGATGCAGCGTCCCTACCGGTGCGACGAACCGCCATACATGGTTGCCGAAGCTATCGACGTACTCATGGAGTGGAATCTCGGGCTCAACGGTGCGCACCTCATCGATCATCTGGTGACCCGGCCACTCTTTGGGCCGCACAATCACCATCATCGGCGAGGGAAACTCCGACTCGTAGATGAAATCACAGCCCACCCGCACCCGCAGCCCATGCGTCTCTGTTACCTCATAACCGCTCATCACGTGCTCATTTTCCTTCTATCTAGGCAGCCTGAGGCTAGGAAACCCGCCCTAATCCATCGCGTACATCTGGGTGGCAGCATACGTGCCGCTCTGCTGCTGCTGTTGGGGCTGCTCGCCGGCAATTTCCGGTGGCAGCTTTTGCATCACCAGCGTTAATTCGTCATCGACCGGTGCCTCGTCGGCCAGGGACACCTGGACCGCTACGGCAAGTTCCGTTCGTGCCTGACCCCGAAAAACACCCCGGTCCGGTGGCACATCGGCATAATCACGCCCCACCGCCGTCCGGATATGCCGCTCACCCACCACCATATCATTGGTCGGATCGAATCCGACCCATCCGGCGTCTGGCAACAACGCCTCAACCCAGGCATGCGTTGCATCCGCGCCAACACGATCCGCATCAGTGATCCGGCGGTACAGGTAGCCGCTCACGTAACGGCATGGAATGCCAATATTCCGCGCCAAAGCGATCATGACGTGTGCATAATCCTGGCAGACCCCCTGCCGTATCCGCAGCACCTCCTCGATCGGCGAGTCGACCAGCGTGCTTTGTGGCCTATAGGCGAAGCTCTTATGGATGCCCGTCATGCTATCGCGCAGCACGGTCAACGGATCATCACGCCGTCGCACATCAAGTTCGCGCGCTAGCTCCTCAAGTGCCGGGCTAAATCGCACAAAATGACTGGGGATCAACATCTCGGCGGCATCACTATCTGCGACCAGTGCGTCAAGCTGGTTCCAGGCGTCTGCGCGCAGTACCCCGAGATCGCGCGGCGCTGTCACTGATACCGTAGCTTGCGCCGTAATCGTGAGTTGCGAGTGTTGGCCCGGAATATCGAAGTGGTGCACAATGTTGCCTAGATAATCCCGACTCGCCGTAATGCGCGACCGCGGATTGGTTACCAGTTCGAAGGATAGACAATGCTGGTTGCCGTCGCGCCGCGGCTGCATGCGGACTTCCATCACGCTTTCCGTTATCGGCGCACTATACCGAAACTGCGTCACATGGCGTATCGCGTAATACATACCTCTACCTCTGCCAACGGTCACCTAGCGTCAGTTCAACACCGCTGCCAGCGGCGGCGCGAAATACACCTCATGGATCGTGCTATGAATTTGTGCGCACTGCTCCTGCATCTCCGCCAGATACGCTCGGATATTGCCGCTCAAAATTTCATCGATCTGAGCATATTCGAGCGTCGCTCGCAACCGGCCTGTCAACCGTTCTGCTTGCCCGCTACGCCGGCTATTCGTCACCCGCACGATCGCCTGCAACGCACGGTTGATCCGCCCTGCTGCAAAGCGCAAGGAGTGGGGAAATTCTGGGTTCAACAATAAGAATTCCGCGATGCGCTCTGGCTGCAAGTCGGCCGTATACACTTGACAGTAGGCTTCGAAGGCCGTGCGGGATTTCAAGAAGCCGACCCAGTCCAGATACTGATTCATCGCCTGTGGGCGCTCCTCCTCATCCTCCGTCCTATTGTAGTGCGCAAATTGTGCATCCAGCAAGGCCGCCGTGGCGCTTGCGCGCTCAATGAAGCGGCCCAGCTCCATAAAATGCCAGCCTTCCCCCTGATTCATCGTTGCATCGGTCAGCCCTTGGAAGAGATGCGCACCCTCTTTCACGCTCCGAAAAAAGGCGTGCGGTTGGATATTCCAAATGTCCTCGATCCCGATCTGGCTGACCTGCAAAAAGAGCCGGTTGAGTTGCTCCCACATTTCAGAACTAATTTGCTCGCGCACCTGCCGCGCGTTGTCCCGCGCCGCGCCCAGCGATGTAATGATCGAGGCTCTATTACTCCGGTCGAAGGTCAGCGCATCCGTAATGCTCCGTGCATCACTCGCTCCCTCTGGGGCCGTAGCATGCAAACTCGCCAGCAGCCGCGCCCAACGCTGCTCCGCAAAGGCCGGTGCCTGATCGAGCGCCAGCACGACGTTAGCGTCGATCAGGCGCGCCGAATGCTCAACCCGCTCCAGATAGCGACTCATCCAATACAGACTATCCGCAACCCGTGATAACATAGTCGCTCCCGTTATGGATCAACCACCCAGGTATCTTTGCTGCCGCCGCCCTGTGACGAGTTCACCACTAGTGAGCCACGAGTCAATGCGACGCGCGTCAGTCCACCCGGCACCAACTTCGCTTCGCCGCTATACAAAATATATGGCCGCAGATCGATATGCCGTGGCTCAATCTGCCCATCAATAAAGCAGGGTGCCCGCGACAAGGCCAGTGTCGGCTGAGCGATATAATTGCGTGGCTGCTCCATAATGCGTGCACGAAACTCTTCCTGCTCCGCTCGTGTACTGTGTGGCCCAATCAACATGCCATACCCGCCCGACTCGCCAACTGCCTTAACCACCAACTCATCAAGGTGCTCGAGTACATACTGGCGTTGTGTTTCATCCGTCAGCAAAAATGTCTCGACATTGGGCAAAATTGGCTCTTCATCCAGGAAGTAGCGAATAATCGCCGGCACATACGCATACAGCGCTTTATCATCCGCTACGCCGGTCCCAATCGCATTCGCCAGCGCGACATTCCCGGCGCGGTAGGCGTTGAAGAGTCCCGCGACCCCCAATGTCGAGTCCGCGCGAAACGCGAGCGGGTCAAGAAAGTCGTCATCGACACGCCGGTAAATAACATCAACGCGCTGCAGTCCCGCCGTCGTACGCATATACACGACCTGATCATGCACCAGCAGGTCACGCCCCTCGACCAGCTCAATGCCCATCTGTCGTGCCAGAAAGGTATGCTCGTAATAGGCCGAGTTAAAGACGCCGGGTGTGAGCAGCACAATCGTCGGGTTTGGTCGTTGTGAGGGTGCCAGCGCCCGTAGCGTTTGTAACAGCGCCTGACCATAATGATCGATTGGCCGCACACCATAATTGCGGAACATCAAAGGAAACACGTGCCGCATCACTTGCCGGTTGGCCAGCATATACGAGACGCCGCTGGGCACCCGTAGATTGTCTTCCAGCACCGCAAAGCGTCCATCCGGCAGCCGAATCAGATCGGTTCCCACTACGGAGATATAAATATCGCGCGGCACGTTGACGCCCCGCATCTCACGTCGGAAGTGCCGGCAGGTATAAATCAGTTCGCGCGGCAGCACCCCCGCCGCCAGACAGCGCGCCTCGTGATAGATATCCTTCAGGAACAAATTGAGTGCCGTGATGCGCTGTGCTAGCCCCCGCTCGATCGTGTCCCACTCATTCCCGGTGACGATCCGCGGTAGCAGATCGTGCGGAATAATGCGCTCGGTTCCCTCCTCACTGCCATAGACCGTAAAGGTAATCCCCTGCTGCAAAAACGAAAGCTCGGCGGCTTGCTCACGGCGTGTCAGTTCGTCTGGCGGCAAGCGGAGCAACCGTTGATACAATCGCTCGTAATGCGTCCGCGGTGTAGCATCCGGTTTGAACATCTCATCGTATGCTCCATCCAGCTGGTAGCGGGTGAACATTGGGCTATCGCTCAACATACCATTGCTCGACTGTATTCAAGTAATTCGGCGTGCCAAGATTGACCTCGCCTTTGAGTTGCTTGATGCGAGTGCTCATCACCATTGGGATTCGGTTGGCCCATAAGAACAGATACGGCCGGTCACGGACGACGATCTGCTCGGTCGTCTTGATCGCCGCCGCCCGTGCGGTTGGGTCATAGGTCGTACGCGCCTTTGTGGCAGCCGCATCATAGTCAGGGCTGCTATAGCCCCCGATATTACGCAAACCGCTCCGCGTATCGCCATCACCCTTCCAGATGCGGTCGCTGCTAAACAACGGCGCGTCGTCGGGATCATAAAAGCGATTTGTCGGAAAGCCGGCTGTATTCGGCGCATTAACCCAGCTGCCTAACAGCACATCCCAATCATAGGGTGGAGCAAGCTTCAACGCCATTGTGGTCGTAAACGGCGCTGCAACGACCGATAAATCCATATTATAACTCTTCGCAGCCGCAGCGATGGCGCGTGCTGCCGTGACCCGCGCCGGATCATCAGCGCGTACAAAGATTTGTGCCTTGAGCGGCGTCCCATTCTTGGTATACACCTGGCTTTGTGGGTCAACCGCCCACCCCTGGGCTGTTAAAGCCGCCTGCACCTGTTGCTGATTCCCCGGACCCCTGCGCGGCGCGAGACCGGGGTCGGCCCATGTACCGGGTAGCACCGAACTACCGAGTACTACACCCTGCTCCCCCACCGCTTGCTGCACAACCGCCGGTACGTCCACCGCCTGCGCTAACGCCTCGCGCACCGTCGGATCCGCGAATAAACGACCTTGCCGCATATTAAAGGCCAACCAATACGACCCATTCTCGGCATAGCCACCCGTCCGCAGTTGCCCGGTCAAGGTCAATGTTCCCGTTCGGGTTGGAAACTCAGCCACCTGCAGTTGCCCACTGGCTAGGCTGGACTGGACTTGTGCGTCGCCGGGCATAAATTGCAGGCTGATCCGCTCCAGGTTGGGATTGCCACGAAAATAGTGCGGATTACGGATAAAGCTCGTCGCTTGTTCGCTGCGCGTCTCTAATTTAAAGGGACCCGTGCCCACGGGCGACAGCCAGAAGTTAAGTGCGGCTACCTGCTCAGGCGTTTGGCCTTGCAACAGATGGCGCGGCAGCACCGGCACCGCCAGATCAGCCAAAATCGGCGCATACGGCGCGGTCAGTGAAATAACGACGGTGTTGGTGATCGGACTCCGCACCTCGCCGATCTTCGACTGGAGATCGAACAGCAGCGCGTTCGTCGGGGTTATAGTGCGCAGGCTATTGAGCGTCCACACCACATCGTCACTGGTTAGGGGCTTGTCATCATGCCAGAAGACGCCTGTGCGCAAGGTAAAGGTGATCAAACCGCCATTTGGGGCCACATCCCAGCGCTGCGCCAGGTCGGGCTCAGGTTGGCTGCGCGCATCGAGGCGCACCAAGCCGTTATACAGCAACTGAATCGCTTGTTCTTCGCCACGCTGCTTAATATCCCACGGCGTCAAACGCCCCAGTGGTGCTGCCAGCCGGATCGCGACCGTCCCACCCTGCGGTGCCGTCGACGTCGGTTGGGGCGGTATCGGAGTGGGGCTGGGCGTCGTATTAGGATCTGCCGTGCCAGTCCCGCGTCGTGGCGCGACTGCCGACGCATTCGCCGCCGGTTGGTTGGGCTGCACACTTAAGTCGCATGCGACGAGCAGCATCAATAGACCAAAAGTCAACAAACCGGCCAGCACGAATGGGCGACGAATCAACATAATTTCCCTAACGAATAACTGCATTGTACACAACTTCATGTGCTGCCGCGATTGCCGGCCATCTGAAGTACTCCGCTAAAGCTTTGGCCCCCGCGCCCAAGCGCCGGCATAGTACCGCATCCTGCAGCAATTCCTCCAGCGCAGCAGCCAGGTCTACCGGTTCGGCATCGGGTACGATGCGCGCAGCCACGCCGTCTTCCAAGTGTGGATTAAGCTGTACCTGTGGCTGAGTCGTAAGGACGGGGCAACCATGGACGAGCGCCGCTAGTAAACTGCCCCGCCGGTATGATGCCCCATCCGTAAAGGGCAGGGCAATCACATCACAGGCCAGCAAATAAGCCGAAACCTCTTCCTGGCTGCACGGACCAGTCCATACCACTCGTTCTTGGAGGCCTAATTCGCTGATCAGCGCGCGTACGTCGCTAGCATAGGCCCGATCCTGTGCATTCGTCGCCGCACCACCAATGATCACCAGGCAAGCCGCCGAACGTAGTCGCGCGACTGCGCGCACCAGTTCAAGCACCCCTTTAGAAGCGTTCATTAGGCCAAAGTAGCCTATGTTTTGCATGCCTGCCAGTCCATGCTCGGCGCGCCAGTTGTCTCGGTCAAAGCCCTGTGCGGGGCGGGGCGCAATATTGCTGCCAATCGGGATCAGTTGGCACGGGAGGTTGTATTCACTGGCGTGCTGCCGGTCACCCACCACCCTTCCTTGTAGTCGTCCCTGATCTTCATCGTTCGTGACGATCACCGCCGCCGCCCCTCGTAACAGGCGACGCGTCACCCAGCGCCGTAGCACATCGGCTTTGGGAAACAGATACGGCAGCAACAAATCATGGGCGGTCACAACGACCGGCACTCTCATCCTGCGATGCAACTGGTCCGGCAACAAATTAATCGCCGGGTGCTGACCATAAGCTCCGGTCTGATATTGGATATGCACAACCTCGGGCTGGCACAATTGCAAAGCCTGCAGCATCTTGCCCTTTGTGTCCCAGCCCCACTGCGTTGACAAGCGCATAACTGCTGGCTCTCTGGCCTCGCCACGCTCGCGCTCCACAGCTGGCTGCCTCACATCCAGCGCTGCCGTCTCCGCCGTGATCACCACGCTCTCGCAACCGCGCGCTTGCAATGCCTGAGCCAGTCGGGCGGTGTAGTCGCCCACGCCCCCCAGTACGGGTGGATACTCGCCGGTCACCAGCGCCACGCGCATCAGCGCTGGCGCCCTAGCAGGGTAGCCGTGAACTGCTGCAATTGCTGGAATGCTGCGTCGTTCACGGGCTTGATCATCGCCAGTGCTTGCTCTGCCTCACGATGGTAGCCGTCGGCCAGCGCCGCCACAGCTTGCTCAGAAGCCGTACGTAACAGGATTGCCAGCAGGATCGGCAGATCATCAGCTTCTACACTTGCCTGCCGGTAGATGTGCTCAAAGGTCACCCGATCGCTGGCCATGGCGTGCTCAAGCGCGTGGATCACTGGCAGGCTCAGCTTGCGCTGCACCAGATCGACTGCCCGGGGCTTACCCGTCAGAGTGGGCTCGCCCCAAATGTCTAGCAGATCATCTTGCACCTGAAAAGCCATGCCGAGCGCCTCGCCAAAGCGCGTCATGGCCTCGACTTGGCCGGCATCATTCGTCGCGAGCCGTGCCCCCAGACCGGTGGCGGCCGCCAGCAGGGCTGCTGTTTTGCGCTTGATCATGGCGAGGTAGCGCTCGGTCGTTACGTCGAAGCGTCCTTCGCCGCTGATGTCGAGATGCTGGCCCTCACAGATCCGCATAATCGTCTCTTCAAAACCTTGCAGGATCAGCAACGCCGTTGCAGGCTCGACGCCAGCATCAACCATACGATACAGCGAGCGATGGGCGACCGCGAACATACCATCGCCCACGTTGATCCCGATCTCTAGCCCCCATAGTGACCAAACAGTTGCTCGTCCCCGCCGCTGAGCGCTATGGTCTTCGATATCATCATGCACCAGCGAAAAGTCATGCAGCAGTTGCAAGCCTGCCGCCAGAGGCAAGGCATGCTCCACCTTGCCGCCGAGAGCCTCGCAAGCCAGCACTGCCAGCACTGGCCGCACCAGCTTCCCTGCCTCTGCCTGATTGGGTTCAAGATTGCTACCCCGCCAGCCGAGGTGGTATTCCATGCGCGCGTAGTAATCGGCAATCAACGGCTCTGGCGAAGGGGGTAAGGCCGCCTGCATGGCTGCCTTGATCAGGGTGGTTAAAGCCTCGAACATAGGACTCTCATCTCCAATTCATCTGAAACTGCGCCGCCGCTTGGCACGTATTTGTAATGTTGGCGTGTAGTTGTGTGCGACTGTACGCAGTACACTAGCAACGAAGAACAACCTGAATCATTCTGTCAAGGAGAGAAATCCCACGATGCAAAGCCATAAGCCGGAATTCCGCTTCAAACCCGCCGAAGGTGGCCTCGTTAAGGTCCTCGGCCCGCTCGAAACCGAGATCATGCAGGTCGTCTGGGATGATCAACCGACCACTGTCAAAAAGGTCCATCGTGCGCTGCAAGCTAAACGCGAAATTGCCTACACTACTGTGATGACCACCATGACCCGCCTAGCCGAAAAAGGTGTACTCTCCCGTCTCCGTGAAGGGCTTGCGTACGTATATACGCCTGCCATTACCAAACGCGAATTCGAAGCGACGATGGTGCAACGAGTGCTCGATGGCTTAATGGATGATTACCGGGAGGAGACGATCACCTACCTGGTTGATTATCTGACCAAGCACCATCCTGATCAACTCGAGCGTCTTCGCAAGGCGGCCTAGTCGTTAGACCAGTGATCGAAATCGAGGATGCAGTCTTCCCCGCGTGCTTCTTGCTGCTCCTTATGCGGTGACGAGTTCTGGTGCTGTGACCGGCATACCCCACAGATCGTATGGCGTCGCGTGGGTAACCTTAACGTCTATGAAGCTACCCGTGGTCGCTATCCCGCGTGCCCACACCAGCCCATCGATCTCGGGTGCATCACGGAACGAGCGACCCACCACGAGTGGTGTCCCATCCTCTGCCGTACCCTGCCCTTCGACCAGCACGCGTAGGCTCCGTCCTACCCAACGCCGGTTTTGCTCCTGGGCAATTGCTTGTTGCAGCGCCGAGGCCTCATTGAAGCGGCGTTCCTTGACTCGCTCGCTCACCTGATTAGGCAGCAATGCTGCGGGTGTCCCCGCCTCCTGCGAGTAACGGAAAAAGCCGGCCCGGTCGAAGCGCATCTCTTCCAAAAAGGCCAGTAAGGCCTGGTACTCCTCACGTGTTTCACCCGGAAACCCGACGATAAAGGTTGTACGCAGCGTAATATCGGGTACCATCAGCCGCAGTTCGTGCAGCAGTGCCTTAGTCTTCTCTGTATCGGGGGGCCGGCGCATACGGCGCAGCGTCGCGGGATGGGCATGTTGTAACGGCATATCCAGATAGCGGCATAGCTGCGGGTGTGTAGCCAGTGCTGCCATAACGCCGCGCGTGATCGACTGCGGATAGGCATACATTAGCCTGATCCAACGATCTTCCGGTACGACCTGTGCCAGCTCGTGTAACAGCGTCGCTAAACCATCCTGCAACCGCAGATCACGACCATAATCGGTCAAGTGCTGTGCGACCAGCACAATCTCCTGCACTCCGGCGGCGACCAGTTCGCGGGCTTCACCCAAGATGGCTCCCACCGGCTTAGAGCGCATATCGCCTTTGAACGATGGGATCGAGCAAAAGGCACAACGTAGGTTACAACCATCCGAGATTTTCAGATAGGCTGACGGTCCCGTGACATGCCGCTTGATCGCTGTCGTGCGCCAATCACCGTACTCGCCCAGCGTTGCTGGCTCCGCCTTAGCCACGTTGACCGGCAGGATGACTGGCACAGACCGGGTTACCGGCGTGAGCGGAATCAATGGTGCGGAGCCAACCACCTCACTAATTCGCATCCATTCTTGGGTACCGAGGGTAGCATGGAGCGCGGGGACCTCGGCGAGCAGTCGCTCCGGGTGTGATTGTGCCATGCAGCCGGCGGCGATCAAACGCTGCTCGGGTCGCAGCGCCTGCGCCAGACCCTGTAGCACATCGACAGTTTCGTCGCGCGCCCTGGCGATAAACGAGCAGGTATTAACGATGATGACATCGGCACCCTCAGGTGCTTCGGCGGCTTGGTGGCCCTGCTCCTGAAGCAGGCCATGCATGCCTTCTGAATCGACCGCGTTCTTGGGACATCCCAACGTAATCACGTGATATTTCATGAAACTGTTATAGCAACCTTAGCGATAATTCGTAAACTGTAATGGTACCGGAAAATCGTCGGCACGTTCGCGCAAAACTTTGATCACCTGCTGCAGATCATCCTTGCTCTTCGAGCCAATCCGCAGGGTATCGCCCTGAATGCGTGCCTGGACCTTCGGTACCTGCTCCTTGATCAGCTTTTGAAGCTTTTTGGCCAGATCATCGGCGATGCCCTGGCGTAGCTTAACGACCTGCTTCACGCGCATCCCGCCTACCTCTTCGACCGGACCGTAGTCAAAGATTTTGAGCGACAAGCCACGCCGGATCGCCTTGGTTTCAAGCAAATCCCGGCTCGCCTGCAAATGCATCTCCGAGCCACTACCCAGTACGATCTCTTTATCACCTAGCTCGATCGTTGATTTGCTATCTTTGAGATCATAGCGCGTCTTGATTTCGCGCAGTGCTTGATCCACCGCATTCGCCAGTTCCTGGCGATCAAATTCAGAAACAACATCAAACGTTGATTCAGCAGGCATTAATAAACTCCTTGCTCCTTAAGGGCAGTTGCCAGCGGTAAAGGTAATCCGGCGTGGTACACCATGCACGCTCCAAGGGAAGCCAGCACATTGCAGGCCATTCACCGTGAGCACAACTGCCGAGGTATCACCAATATTCATATACAGGTCGCGTTGTCCAGTCCATGTGCCACTTTGCCCCGGTCCAAAAAGGCGTGCTACGGGTGGAACGCCCGTCCCGCGCACTTCAACCCATGAGCCGCCCGATTGGGGTAGTACGACGAGACTGACCACAACCTGACCGGGTAAGGCACTGGGTGCCGCCGAGGGCGTAGGGCCAACCGCAGTGGCACTGCCACTGGAAACGGCTGTCCCAGTTCCTTGAGCCGTAGCTCCGGCTGGTCGAGTGGTGCCGGTCGCCCCGCTGTTAGCAACAGCAGTAGCGGTCTCGGGCGTTATGGGAAACGAGGTGGGGGTTACCGGTCGCAGCGTTGGCGTGACGTTCGCGGCGATGCTGCGCTTGGTAAAGAGGCCCAGCCCCTGCGCCCCAAAATAAACCAATGCAACCAAAAACAAAATAACGAAAAATGTTCCCAGAAAGCTGATACTCGGCAGCAAACAGGACCGAGTACGCGGCGGCTGAGCAGCCGGTACAACCCGAATTTTGCCGGTTGCCTCACCCCGCTCCTGGCGGTAGAGCTGGATCAGTTCTTCAGAAGGAAGGTGGAGTAGTTGCGCATAGTTGCGGATAAACCCCCGTGCGTAAACATCGCCAGGTAAGCCTTGGTAATCGCCTACCTCAAGTGCTTGGAGATAGCGTGGGAGGATACGTGTTGCAGTTGCGGCTTCCGCTAGCGTCAGTCCCTGTTCTTCACGGGCCCTCTGCAAGCGCTCGCCTAGTTGTGTCATACGTACATCAGCCTTGTCACTTTTACGTTCATTATACAACAGCCTGTACCACCCTCCACTGTAGCCTACCATACGAAAGCAGTTGTAGCGCTTAATGCCCTGTGGTATGCTTCTTTCTAACGGAGGGTGTCGTGGGACAAACGCAATTTGACTGGCGCTGGCTGGTGCTGGTGCTGGTGGTACTTCTCTTTTTTGGACAAGTTTCGCTGAATTTATCGCCCTTGTTTGCCATCGTCGTGCTAGGGCTATGTGCATGGTGGATGCTTCAAGCGGGTATTCGGCCCTGGCGCGGCATGCGCACCTTCAGCGGCAGCCGTGATACCTATTGGCGTGGGCAGCGGATCCAGCTTGAACAACCGCGGCGCAATCGCTTCGCACTCCCCGCGACGCTACCCCTGGTCAGCTCGATCTGCTATTTCGCGATGGCCGCATTCTTAGCAGTGGCAGTGATCGAGGCCGTTGTGAAATTGGTGCAGAGATAACCGGCCCTATTTGCGTGCGAGATCAGATGTATCCTCTGGCAGTTGAGCTGGTTGAATGGGTACGGCGGGAACATTTCGCAGACGAGCGCATGACGCTGGCCGAAGTTCAAGTGGTGCAAGCGCATGATGAGTTGCGGTTGAAGGGTGCCGTCCTAGACCATCATGCTGCCGAACTCTTCGTATCTGCCTTGCGCCGCCATGCACCTGGCTTAAATTGGCACGATGAGCTTATGCCTTTAATTGCTGGACCTGACTATGGTTGGGCTCTGGTGACACAAGCCGTTTGTGATCTCCGCCGTGAACCTGCAATGCATAGCGAGCGTATTTCCCAAGCCGTCTTTGGTGAAGCTATTGAAGTATTGCGCTGTCACGATGACTGGGTTTTTGTACGCTTGCCGGACGACTATCTTGGCTGGATGCACGCCGGTCCACTGTGGCGCTGCAATGCCACGCAGGTAGAGGCGTGGCGTCAGCATAGTACCCATCTCCTCACGCGGCCTACGCTGCCCTGTTATGGCACTGCTGCCGGTCAACCGGAGCATCAGCTCGGCCTCCTCCCGTTCGGTTCGCTGCTAAAGGTTGAGGACGAGCACGGCCCGTTCTATCAGGTGCGCTTTCCCAATCAGTTGGTACGTTGGGTGCCTGGTGCTGGCCTGTTAAGCCTTAAGCATCGTCCACCTGCTACCCTACCCGGTTTACATACAGTCATCGGCTGGCTCGAAACAATGATCGGTGTCCCGTACCTGTGGGGCGGACGCACTCCTTTTGGCTATGATTGTTCAGGTGTCGTACAAACCGTCTATGGTCTGCTCGGCATTCGTCTGCCACGCGATGCAGATCAGCAGGCGCTGGTTGGTACGGCCATCTCTTTTGAGGCAATCCAATGGGGGGATTTGCTGTTTTTTGACACCGGCCTCCGGGATGGCGAGCTAAACACAATCCCTGAACGTTGCATTACGCACGTAGGCCTGGCACTGCATGACAGCGAATTTTTACATGCCTCCTTCAGCCATGGTGGTTTGGTGCGCGGCTCCTTCGATGATCATTCACCCTGGTTCCTGCCCTCTTATCGCCACCGTTTCATCACTGCTCGTCGCTTGCTTGCTTAAGCTCCTACCCATGGGCTAAAAGTACACATAAAAACCCGCACGATCACATCGTGCGGGTAGCCGTTGACAGTGGTCAGTGCTTAAGCCATTGAGCGAACGACGCCCACAACCCGGCCCTGGACTTCGACGTTCGCTGCTTGCTCGTACCATGCATCCATCGTCGGGTTCGCCGGCTGCAAGCGCACTTGATTGCCCTCGAAGTAGATCTTCTTTAACGTGACTTCGTTGCGGTCAATCACCCGTACTGCTGCCATCTGGCCGTTGTCGGCATTGTTTTGGTAGCGCAGCAGCACAATATCGCCATCGGCGATTAAGGCATCGATCATCGAATTCCCTTTGACCCGTAGCGCGTAGACATCCTTAATCCGGCTCGGGGCCAGTTCTCCTGGCACGTCTACGAATTCATCGCTATCACGCTCATCTGGTACGGGGATCGGCTGCCCGGCCGCGATCGTCCCGACCAATCCGACCCGCCGCATACTATTGCTCAAAGCGACGGATGCCTCAACCACCGGCAATCTAATGCCGCGCGAGACTTTATCGGTCCGGCTAATCAAGCCACGTTCTTCCAACTTTTTCAGGTTATACGCTACCACCGAGGTCGACGAAATATGCAGTTGTTCCTGAATATCGCGAATCGACGGCGGAAAACCCGATTCCTTCATAAAGCGCTGAATGTATTCCAGAATGCTGTTCTGGCGTGTGGAAAGCCCTTCCATAGTCCCGGGTCCTTTCGCGTGCGTCTACGCATCGAAAATTAATGTTGTCTCTTCTGTGCTTACCAGCGATGGTACGACCACCCTACGTGAACACCTGTTCGTATGTTACCATAAGGTGTGCTGAAATGCAAGCACAAATTTTCGCACGTTCGAAAGTGGGTTGCTACGGTCCTTGCAATTGATCCAGTTCGCGCTGTGCTTCGTTATGCCATTGGTTGTCGGCAGGTGCTTCCTTAACCAGCGCCTGATAAAGAGGTCGTGCATCGCTGGACTTGCCTTCTTCCACCAGGATACGACCTAGGAAAAAGCGCGCCTCATAATAATTGGGATCTAGCTCGATCGCACGACGTAGTTGCCGTTCGGCATTGTTCAAGTCATTGGTTGCACGATAGGCTCTGCCGAGCCAGTAGTGTCCTTGCGGCTGGCTATCATGTAGTCGTACCGCCGCCTGAAGCTCATTCACCGCCGGCCCGGACTGATCGTTTTCCAACAGCAACACACCACGCCGGTAGTGGGGCTCATCCCAGCTTGGACGAGCTTGCGCAGCCTTCGCATAATCGTCCAGCGCGGCCTGCAAGTTGTGCTCGGTTGCGTTAATCTCGCCCATTGCCAACCACGAGTTGGCATCGCCGGGTGTCCGTTGTACTGCTTGTACGAACTCGCCAAGTGCATCAGCAGTCCGGCCCTGCTTCCAGATCGCCTGCCCGGCTCCTGCAAAAGCAGCCGCAAGGTCACTATGCGTACGCTCAATCTCATGAAACGTGGTTTCCGCTGCCGCCGCATCACCACTACTGAGTTGTGCATTACCGAGCCCCAGTAGGAGCCGTGCATCTTGGGGATTGAGCGCGAGCCCGTGCTGGAAGTGACCTATGGCGACCTCCGTCGCACCTTGTTTCAGGGCCACTTCACCGAGCCCGGCAAAAGCTCCCGCAATCTGGGGATCATGCTCAAGCGCCCTCGTATAATGCTGGATAGCAGCCTGCAAATCGCCTTTGGCTTGCTCGATATCACCTAAGCCGACCAGCGCGAGCGTGTAGTTGTTGTTGGCCAACTGCAATGTCGTTTCTTCCTCGGCCTGCGCATCATCTAAGCGCCCCTGTGCAAACAGGGCCATTGCCAGCCCGTGATGAGCTTCATGGCTCTTGGGAGCCAGTTGTAGCGCCCGTCGAAAACTATCGGCTGCCGGACCAGGCTGCCCGCTCGCCAGTAACACCTCGCCCAATTGGCGATAGACCAGTGGATCGGCGCTATTAATCGCCACCGCTGCCTGAAACTCTTTCGCTGCAGCGGCCGGTTGTCCCTGTTGGACCAACAGTTTGGCCAGCGCCAAGTGGGCACTTTGGCGATTTGGGTCGGCCTTGATTGCTGCCTGGAGACTCGTTGCCGCCGCAACACGATCAGGTTGTGTGCGCGCCAGCGCGACGGCGGCTTGCTCTTCATACGCAGCGGCCGCATGCGGCTGAAGCGCGATTGCCCGGTTGAGTACGGTTTGGGCTGCATCAAGCTGACCGGCTGTACGGTAGAGCGTTCCTAAGGCCGTGAGTGCCCCCACGTTATCAGCATTAGCCAGCGGCAACAGCAATCGCTCGGCCTCGGCTCCATGCCCTTGTTTCGCCACTATGTCGGCTAGTTGTAGCGTTGCCGCATCACTCGGTTGCTCGCTCGCGAACCACCGTAATTGTGTTTCGGCATCGGCCCAACGGCTTTCATTCAACGCCAATCGCACCAAATCGCGGCGGGCCGGCTGATAATTGGGCGCAATTTGCACCGCCTGCTCCAGCAGCCGCCGAGCCGGAGCAGATTGCCCTGTATCCAGTAGTATGTGTGCCTCACCATACGCGATCTCCGGCTGACGAGCTAACGTTGCGGTGTTTGTGAGTGCTGCTGTTGCCGTCCAGTCGCTCTGTGCTCCGGCAGTATTGCCCATCAATCGTTTAGCACGTCCGCTTTGATAGCCAACGTCATACCGGAGTTGCAGATTATTTTGCGGGGCTTGCACCTGTTCGGCCAGCGTAGTCGCTTCTTGCAGCGGCGTTTGTTTGCCACGTATCCAATCCCAAAAACGACGGAAGGTGTTAGGTTGGTTCGCTAACAAGACGCGTCCTTGCTCGATCTCGATCAACATTAAGGCATAGCGCTCGCTCGCCTCTGGTTGTGCCAAGCGCCGAGCTTGCGTCTCTTGCAGCCGTTGGGAGTTGGGCTGACCGGCGACCCCAGCCGCTGCCGCTGTCTGGAGTGCGTTTGCACGGGCGCCATTATTCCGCAACAAGATGCTTTGTACCTGGTTGCGGAGCTGGAGCAACTCAGTCGCCGAGCGTACCGGTGGACTTTCCAATTCCCATTCCAGCCGTCCGGTCGTAGTCTCCACCTTCGTCAACGCCAAGAGCGCCTGCTCTATGAGTACTTGGTCATCGTTCGGCTGTTGCTGGAGCGCAGCACGCACGGCGGTACGTGCCAGTGCGAACTGCCCATTGCGTCGTAGCGCTCTGGCTAGCAGTGGCAGTGCAGTTGCGTCGTTCCCGGCTACGGCATGTTGCAGATCGGGCAGAGCCGCTGTTGGACCACGGGTCTCCAGCAGGAGCTTGCCTCGGTTGGTGTATGCTTGCGACAGCTGTGGGTCTTGCTCCAACGCCTGATTCCAGGCTCCCTGCGCATCCTCGGTACGTCCGGCCTCATGCAACACCACGCCCAAATTATTAAAGGTTTCAGCACGCCCCGTCGCGGCCACAGCTGAGCGCGCGGCAGCTTCTGCCTCGGCGTTCAAGCCTTGTGCCCACAACAACAGCATAGACAGTGACGCAGGCAACTCGTCGCTCAGCACATCGGCATAATTCTGGCGTAACGTAGCGAGCTTGGTACTCGCCTCTTCGACCTTGCCGCTTTGTACCAGCGCTAGGCTATCCAACAAGGGTGGTAGCACGACCGTCCCATTGAGGGGTGCCTTGGCGAGTTCGTAATGGATTGGCCAGCTAAACTGCTCGCTGCCGATCCAGGACTGTGGTGTCCAATCTGCGGGCGGCAGCCAGGTAATGCGTGGTCGGAGGGCTGGATCATCTGCTTTCGCGCCTCCGCTAACCGCGCCCCAAATCAGTACCTGTGCCCCGCTTTGACGTGCCGCCGCAAGGGCTGCCTCAGGTGTTGTAATCGTGGCATTAGTGATGCGACCGAGACTCATCGGCACGTCACTGTGCTGCCCCAAGCTTTTGAGCAGTTGATCCGCGACAATTGCGCCCGTATTCTGATCGCCATCATTCACAACGAACGATGCGATCCGCACAACGAGGCTCCCTTTGGGTGCACTGGCGACAGGGGTGCTGCCACCTACAAACCGGAAAAACAGGAACAGCAGACACAATGCAATGAGCGCGAGCACAATCGTGCCAGCAGAACCACGGCTAAAATACCAAGGCGGATCAGTACGTCCGCCGGTAGTGAGTGGTCCGGTGATGTGCCTAATGGTAGTGCTACGTGCACGCCACCATATACTACCCAACAGCAGCAGGATAAGTAGCGCAATCACGAGTGCCGAAGCCATGCTCATCCGTGCTCCCACTACCATCGCTTACATAATGCACCGTGAGGAATATGGCTACGGGCATCTGCCCTGTTAAGAATGCCGATCAAGCTTCAATAGATGGTTGAGCGTTCCCCCCACCATATCTGAGGTAGCCGTTACGGTAAAACAGTTGGCAGCGCCCATTGCCAGCACGCGCGGCTGCTCGGTCGTATCTGCTGCCAGTACGACAATTGGGATGGGCACATGAGCTGCCTGGATTGCCCTAAACCAGTGCATAGCCCCCGGTAAGCGGATATCGAGTAACACGAGATCTGGGCTATCGGCCACCAACTGCTCGGTGGTAGGCAGCGATGGGAAAACCAGGCAACGGCAGCCGTTCACCCCGCACCAGGCGATCCACTCAGCCTGTAATTCCGGGGTCGAAGCCGCGATTGCGACCAGTGGCGCTATGCCACGACGCTCGACCGCTGGTGGCAACTGTACCGCCGGGCCATGCCGTTCATCAAAAGCGTATTGGCTGCTGGATGTCTTTTTTGCAAAGCTTTTGACCTCAGCTGCAACACTGGCAATTTCACTATAGGAGCTAAAGGGCCGACGCCTCGTGTCAATGATGCCAATTGCAATCCCTACCAGCGGAAAGCGTCGCGGCGTGCCAAAACGGTCAGTGCCAACTAAATAGCCCCGCGAACGATCAGCGGCATCATACAGCGTCACCACTTCGCGGTCAAAGGCGGCGATCAAACCTTGGGCCCAAGATGCTGCGCGCGCGGGCGGTACAATCAGCACAAAATCATCGCCGCCAATATGCCCGCAAAAATCGTCATCATGCGCGTCTTGGGCCTTCAACCTCGCAATGACCTCAGCCAGCAGTCGAATCACGCGGTCACCACGCGCGAAGCCATACGCGTCGTTGAATGCTTTAAAATTATTCATATCAATGTACAGCAGCGCAAAAGGTATCTGCTGCTGTAATCGGTGATTAACCTCACCCTGGATCAATTGGTTGCCGGGTAGTCCAGTCAGCGGATTATTAACTGCCGGGCGAGCGGCACGCCGCAAGTTAGCTTTAATCCTTGCGATCAGCACGTCATTATTAAAGGGCTTGGTTATATAGTCGTCAGCACCACTATCGAAACCAACCACTGCATGTTGGGGATTATCTAGCGCTGTAATCAGCAACATCGGCAGGTGCGCCGTACGAGTGTCATACCGGAGTTGCCTAACTGCTTCCAGACCATCCATAATCGGCATCATAATGTCGATCAGCAGCAGGTCAGGCAGCCAATCATAGGTCGCATGCACCAATGCTTCCCCGTTGGGTACTGTTTGCACCTCATAGCCATGTTCCTCCAAAATCATTTCGAGCAACAGGCGTAAAGTGGGATCATCTTCAGCCACCATGATACGTTCGGCCATATGCAGTTCTCTACCGCTCAACCCTGTGGGTAGGGCCCCAAAGCCTCGTTTCAATATGCTGCAAAATAGCCTCTATCTCTTGCTCAGGTGTCAGGTGATCGGTGTCGAGTACGAGCGCATCTTGGGGTCGAAAGGTGTTGCTGGCATCGAGGGCATCACGACGCACTAAATCAGCTTCTACCGTCACCGAAGGTAACGCTTCCCCACGCTCTAATACATCGGCATGCCGTCGTGCTGCGCGCGCCTCTACCGAAGCGTGCAAGAAAACTTTAAGGTCTGCCTTGGGCATAACGACCGTACCAATGTCGCGACCCACCATGACAACCTGGCCTTGGGCTCCAATCCTACGCTGTTGTTCGCGTAATGCCGTGCGAACTGCTGGATAGCTCGAAATGGTTGACACATTCCGGTCAACTGTGACTTCACGTAACCCTGAGGTAATATCAATGTCGTTAGCAAGGACTGTATACTGCCGTCCATCCGCGACTGTTGGGGGCAGCACTTGGAGTTGTGCAGTTTGAGCCAACTTGGTGAGCGCTTCTTCGTCATCAGGCGAAGTGCCCCGGCGTAGGGCTAAACACGTAATGGCGCGATACAACACGCCAGTATCGAAATAGGTATAGCCAAGACGTTGTGCCAACAAGTAGCCCAGAGTGCTCTTTCCGGCGGCTGCAGGGCCGTCTATCGTAATGACGCTGGGCAGTTGCATATGCTCCCTCGTTCAAACCCGTATTGTACATGCTGGGAAAAAAGTTGCAAGCTGTCGTACCCCGTACAAATGTACCGTTCGATGGGGCCAATGCATATATCACAAAAAACAAAAGCCCCTCCCCCGCTACAACGCCGGGAGGGGCAGGTGCCTATAGGTACAGTGGTGCTCTGCGTCCTAGCGTAAAGGCACCAGTTGCAAGACTGGATACGTGAGCAATCCCTGGACGATAACAAAGAGTGCCGAGACGACCAATCCAACGCGTAGGAGCGGTGTTGCAAAGGTTCGAGGTGCCGTTTCGCTATCGCGCATATACATATTGACGATGATCCGCAGGTAATAAAAAGCGGATACTACGCTCGTCAGCAGGCCGATCAATGCAAGCCACCAATAGCCTGCTTGGTAAGCGGCTGTAAAGACCAGAAACTTAGCAAAGAAGCCTGCAAGCGGTGGTACCCCGGCCAGCGACAGCATAAAGATCGCCATTGCCGCGCCCATGACCGGCCGTCGCCACCCCAACCCGGCCAAATCACTCAGTGCAAAGCGCTCTTCACCTTCATTTTCCAGTGCGATAACCACGGCAAAAGCTCCTAGGTTGGTCAGCGCATAGGACAGCAGGTAATACAGAAAGGCTTGTGTACCGCCTGGGCTGAATGCGACCAGACCAACCATGATAAAGCCAGCGTGTGCGACCGAAGAGTAAGCAAGCATCCGCTTAATATTGGTTTGGGCCACGGCTGCTAGGTTTCCAACGATCATAGTGAGCGCGGCTAGAAAGGCGAGTGCTAGCTGTACCTGCGGCACGAGTGCCGGCGGGAGCGCGATCTGCACCACGCGTAGCAGGGCGGCGAAACCTGCTACCTTAGTCGCAGCGGACATGTAGGCGGTAACTGGTGTCGGCGAGCCTTCATACACATCCGGTGTCCACATATGAAATGGAACAATCGAGATCTTGTAGCTGAAGCCGATCAGGATCATCGCCGCTCCAACCAGCGTCAGGGGATTACTTGCCAACCCTGAAGTGCTGGTCAGTGCCCGTGCGATCCCCGGAAGACTCACAGTTCCCGTTGCCCCATATAATAAAGCGACGCCATAGATCAAAAAGCCTGCCGCAAACGAGCCATACAGCAGGTACTTCATAGCTGCTTCTTCAGAGCGAATTTTGGGATACGCAAAACCTGCTAGCACATAGAGGCCGATCGAGAGCCATTCTAATGCCAGGAACAGCACGATCAAATTGTTGCCTTGTGCCATCAACAACATCGCCGACGTTGTGAACAGCATCAATG
>JACDGP010000073.1 GCA_013821605.1 Herpetosiphonaceae bacterium | reverse complement strand
GCTCTGGAAAGCTGGCGGCAATCGGCCTGCGTGTCCTTCCGATCGCTCCTAGCCGCCAGCGGCAGTGGGTAAGATGAGCCTAAATGAGTTCAAATGCACCGTTTTGGGGCGTTAAGCAAAAGACCCCCAGATGGGCCAGCACATCTCTTACCGACCAGTCACCGGGCTCGGGAGGGGCCAGCAATTGGGCCTGTGGCAGACCTGACGTAAGGTCGGCGAGGTGCGAGGGCGTGGCTGCAAGCATGGTCAGAATCAGCTCAATGGTACGTGATGTCTCGTACACAGTAATTCTCCTTTCGATGCCTGCGGGGTTCTTTTGACCTTGCAGCTAGCGTTTGGAAGCGTTTAGAAAGGATGTAACCAGCAAGACGGGTACAATGCGAACCCAAGCCGTGCAATAGCAGCGAAGTCCGCTTAGACGAAGAAATGATATATTGTAGTTGATAGGTCCCGAGAAGGCGATCAGCACCATCTGGGGTCCGGCGACTGCGTACGGTAGGCGTCGGAGTTGCCGTAGTCGGCGGGCAGGCGTGCCGCTAATACAGACCAGATGCAGCCGGCGCCAGTCAGGAACTCAACTCAGCCCGCGGTAAATGTCCTCCAGCCGGGGTAGCGCATGGCTCGCCACTATCCAATCCAACTTGACCCAACGCTTATTCGCGCTTCCCGAAGATGTCTAGTAGTTCCCCCCAGCAGCGGAGTTATACAGCGCCTTCGCATCCTCGGCCTTGGCGACAGCGGCTCGCACCGCTGGTTTCTGCATGTCGAGGACTCGGAGTTGCCCATCGAGCCGCGAGATCGCCTCAATTCGGTGGAACTCGCCACCGGATTCCGCCGCGAATTCCGCCAATCCCTTCAGCTTGGGGAGTGCGTCGGCGAGGTGGTGTGAGTGCGGGTCAACAATGCTGACGGCGATCTTGCCGTCGTGGTTGCTGAAGAAGAGGAAGTCGGGCCGCATAGTCCTCCAAGTGCCCTCCCCATCGCGATAGGCGATTCCGAGCGACTCCTGCGATGCGTGGGATGGATTGCGATACCAGGCGACCGCACGTTTGCGGTCCATCTCTTTGTCGAGAACCGGGATCTCCCAATCATTCAACGGACCGACCGGATACTTACCCTGCTCGTCGGCAAGAAGATGCTTGGGGCGAGTTGATAGAGGGGTGGGATTGCCGTCAGCATCGTACTCCATCGTCTCCACGACGGCGACCTTCGGGCGGGTGATCGCCATGCGCTGCGGCTGCGTGGACATGGCACGAATGTCATTATAGACAGCCTGCCGCTCGTCCGACAGGTCCTTGATCTCCACGCGGTACTCATCGAACCACATTGCCGCAAGCTTGTCAGCCTCCCGGTCAAGCTCCTGTGCGACCTCCGGGACTAGACTCAGGGCGGCGACTTTCACGTAGGCATCCCGAAGTCCATCATCGTCCGCGTCGGGGTCGTCCGGTCCGGCGAGATGATCGACGTAGCTACCGGCGAGGGCAGCAGTGATGACCCGGCCTGCGGCACCGTACGCGTCGCGGATGGCGCGGTCGTCCGCAGTCTCCACGAAATCCTCGTATGTTGGGGTCGCGCCGCGCTGACTCTTGACGGCCTCCCCGTGCACCGTCCAGACCTCTGCCACGGCGGCGTCAACCTTCTCCTTGTAACGGGCGGCACAGCCGTCAAGGACGGCGTGCAGCTCGGCATGGGCAGCCTTTCCAGCATTGGGCTTGATCCCGTCAGTCGCGAGCGCCTGCGCGAGCGCGGTCAGTCGCTTCACTGGCTTCGCGGCCTTGCGCGGGAGCGACTGCGACGGCACCGCCTCCAGCGCCGTCAGCACCATCTCCAGTGCATCATCGGGTAGCATACTGTTGGGCAGCATGTCGCGTGGCTCGATGACCACCTTCTGACCGCCACCGCCGGGAAAGTCATCCAGGGCACCCGTCAGCACCTTTACGACGTCGGTTGCGTTCTTCCGATCGAAGAACGGGAGTAAGCACTCCACGCTGTTGAGCTTCTCGTTGCCGGGAATGCGCATGGCGAGTGGCGTCCGCACCATCCGCCCGAGGAGCTGGGTGATGTGGGTCCTGTCCTTCGCGGGCCGGAACGACATCAGTACCTCAGCGCGTGGACAATCCCAGCCGGTCGAGATAGCGTCCTTCGCCAGGAGTACCCAGATTGTCGTATCGTCCTGCGCCCGCTCAGGGGCAACGTACCGCACCTGGTACTTACCCCAGCGCTGCGTCGAGTGGTCGCCAAGGACGTGGGCGACCGCATCCATGGTGAGATCTGGCCACTCTTGGAAGATCACATCCAACGCCCGCACCACCATCGCCTCGTCCGGGGTGTTGGGCAGTTGCAGCACCAGCAGCGGCACCACCGTCTCGGTCTTGGTGCCATCATGGACCTGCGTTCTGGCGTACTCGGCCCAAACGACGGTCGAGTCGATAATCTTGCGCGTCGCGCGGCCTAGCAGCACAGTATCGAACTTGCCAGACTCGGTGGGAATGTCGAGCACGATTGTGTCCTTCAGCAGACCGGACTCCTGCACGGCAACCGGGTCCACGACGACTTTATCGAGCGCGCGCCGCGTTGAGGACACCTCCGCGTCCTTCATCGCTTGGTCGAATCGGGCCAGGGTCGCAGAGATCCCCCACACGACCGGCATCGGCGGCATCCCCGCCTGTCCGTTCACGAGCCGCCGCACGATCGTTGGTTTCTCGGACGAGGTCCGCGTCCCGAACCCACGGTGTGCCTCGTCCAGGATCATGTAGAGGCTCAGGTTCGGGTCTTCAATCGTATTCCGCAATGTGTCCCAAATCGTGTACCCCTGTAAGTCTGGTCGCGTCGAAGCACGCATTTCGGGGAACTGTCCCTCGTCATCACCCTCGTACCCACGCGTCAGCAGCGAGGACTTGGTGAGCTTGCCCGTGTTCAGGAAGTACACCTTCCCCGGCGCGAGCTTCTCCTGCGAGAATGGGTGCTGGATCACGACAAGGTTGTAGTGGTTGAGATTGTCAGACGCCGCCATTAGCCGGAATCGGGTCTGCTCGTTGAGGCTCGGGTCATCTGAGAACCACAGCACCACGGCGGTCGCGTCGGGAGAGAAATCGTACTCGTCGTTACCGTAGAACAACGCCTCGATCGCAGCGGCCGCCATCACCGTCTTGCCTGCGCCGGTGGTCGCGGTCAGAGCGAACTGCGATGTGCGTCGCAGTCGCGGGTTGTGGAACATCTCCCGCGCCTCCCCGAGGTTAGTCAGGACATCTCGGACCGCATCTGCCTGGTAATCCTTCAGCGTGTACCGCACCGCTCACTCCCTCCCCGTGTTGATCTCGAAGTTCGCCAAGTACGACTCATACAGTCGGACCGGCTCGACCTGATCCGGCAGCGGCGAGCACACCATCTGGAATCGGCGGTCGTCATCCGTCACGATGAACACGATCCGCACGCCACTGGCATCAGCCACGGCATTCAGAAATAGTTTGGCCTGGTCGAGATCCACCAGCACCGCGTACCGGTCCGCGACCGCCCAGCCTGAGTCCGGCACTGTGTCAATCCGGCATCCCTGTGCGCCCGCGCGCAGCCATAACAGCGGCGCGATGGCGGCGAAGTCCCGATTCCGGGCCACACGCCACGGCGTCTCGTAGGTGAGCGTGAAGAACTCGACGTTCTCCTCGAACCCCTCTGCCATTGGGAACTCATCTGTGAACTTGTAGTCACCCTTGATCGGGTCACCAGCCGGCGTCCTACCGGTTATAGCCGCTTCGATGCGCGGCTTGGTGATGTAGTCGCAGATTCCCCACCGCTCCCACCCGAGGTCTCCTGGCCGAAGACCTTCCCTGCGGAGTGTACCCTGCTCGTCAGCGCTGACCTCATTGTTGGTCACGGAGATGCACTGGCGTCTGCCGCCGTCCTGTCGATTCAGTCGCATTACCGCATGGGCAGTCGTGCCCGAACCAGCGAAGAAGTCGATTGCTGTTGCACTGGGTTTGTCCTTGACGAAGAATCGAAGTACATCCTCAACGGCGTAGAGACTCTTAGGGTACGGGAAGGAGCGTTTAGGAATAAGCCTCGATAAGATGTTCGTGCCACCCGTCTCCGCATTGTGTGATTGCATGTTCCATACACGTTTTGGTGGCGTCCGAACGGATGATTCACTGGTAGCGTGGCCTTGGACAGACCCATCATCCGATCTTCCCGTGACGGCGATCGTGCCAGAGCGAATTCGCTCAATGGTGCCAGAAGGAAGATAGTAGACAGTTCCAGTTTGCCGCTTCGGATTCCAGTTGACGCGAGCAAACCCATGTGCCCAGTTGCGCCGAAGGACTTCGGGCGTGAGGCCCCAGAGCATCTCCGTACCATCAGGTTTGAGCGGCCACAATGCTACGGTGCTGCTTGGCGCAACAATGCTGTTTCTATCTAAGTCGTCCGGAAGGGGGGCGCCGATTGAGTGCAATGAGCCATTCTCGATGTTCACGAAGATTGGGTAGAACTGGTTTGGCCTAGAACCACGGATGCTTGATGGTTCGCGGCGCCGTAGCCCGAGCCATTCAATCTGCGCGGGGGCCGGCTCGGAATCAGCGGTTTCGTCGTAGGACTCCTGCCCGTTGTTGACTTCCTCTCGATACGAGGGCAGCATATTACTCGACCAGTGACTAATAGTGGCTGATCCGAAGGTAATAATAAAGATGTGCTCTTCCACCCGCGAGAACCGGCCTGGGCGGACGGCTCCCTTGGCGCTGATCACGGACGTAACCATTTGAATAGTGGCTTCCGAGAACGTTTGTTCCAGGAGCAGTCCTAGCCGCAGGCACTCGCGCTCGTCAATGGTGACGATCAGAACGGAATCGACGGGGTTGAGCAGTTCCTTGGCTAGCAGCAGTCTCCGCTCCATAAACGCCAGCCACTTCGAATGGCGATAGATATCCTCGCCATCCACGTAGTCGTTGTTGTACTTCCAGTCCTTCGCCCCAGTATTGTATGGTGGGTCAATGTAGATGCAGTCCACCTTGCCTCGGTGCGTGTACAGCAGTGTCTGCAACGCGTGATAGTTCTCCGCATTGATCACCGTGTGGTACGGCTTGTCACCGTCGTGTTCGACCCGTCCGGTCGAGCGTAGGCCAGGGTAGATGGTATCACGGAACTCGGCCACGACCACCAGATCGTCCACCGGTACGGTCTGCGTCTCATCCCCGTCGAGGAGCGTGAGGTGGGCGATGCGGCTGCTGGTCCCGCCGACCTCGGTTCGCAGGACGCGCCACAGCCTCTGGTCACCGTGCCCGGTGCTGCGGCGCGGCGGGAGGATGTGAACTTTGTCACCCTTGCGGACAGGCCGCTGCGGAAGCTCGACGGCCTCGGGGCGGTGCCGCTCAAAGTTCAGGCCGAACACGCGACGTTCCGACAACACCCTGAACTCTGCCTCCAGATCGGAGCCGAGTGTAGGGTCCTTCGTCTTCACTTGGGCAATTAGATCGGTCAATCGAGACACGATACGAGCACTCCTTTGGTAAAGCGTCCGGACCACGCCGGGCCGGGTATATAGTCTCGCCTAGAAGCGAGTACAGGACGTCCGCGAAGCCCTGGCCGCGCGTCGGTGACGGCGAAATCCTCGCTCCAAACGGACCGTGCCGTGGCCTCCGTGTTCCGCGCCTCGACCGCGACGACCAGCCATGCCCCGACTGCCTGGAAGCGATGGTCGGCGGGCGACCATTACAAGTTGCCATACTGGAGTCCAAAGCTACCCTTGCAGAAAACGAGCCCGTATCAGGTAAGACAATGACGCTTGTCGCTCAACACTCGGTTTTAATGCTTGCAATGAACTGGAAGCAGCCTATCGTATGATTGAACCCCTAACCAGTAGGATGGACTACTATATTACAGTAGCCTTTATCTGTCTATCCGAATCGACAGCGTGATGGCCTGCTAGTGATGAGCTAAACATGGACAAGCTTATGAGCTCTTGATAGCTCAGCCGGGCAGATGCTCGTTCGGGCAAGCGGGGGATAGGAAGTCAGTGTCAATGGGCACAACAGGAATGCACTAAAGAGCATGATCCTGCAACGCCGTTTTCTGCGCCTTCTTCGCCAACGAAACATAGATTGAGGTCGTTGCTAGGCTCGCGTGACCCAGCGTCTCCTGTACCGTCTTGAGGTCCGTCCCATTGGCAACGTGGTGCGTCGCCATGGTATGCCGCAGCGTATGGACCGAAGCGCATTCCACCCGTCGTTTCCGTAATCCGACAGCCCGTTGAAAATCGCCTCCGACAGGTGGGGCAGAGCAAGTCACGACGCCGCATTTCGCCCCTGAACCATTCCTGCTCAATGGAACGTTAGACCAGCAACATGGAAGCTGGACGAAAAAGGGTGGGAATCACCATCCCGACCGCTCCACCAGGCCACAATCGTCGTCCCCACCCGCGCCAACTGAGTAACCGTTTCAGGTTTTGCCCGGTCGCAATCATTAAGGCCTCGCAATTGACCTTTTCGAGCCGCCGCAAGCGGAACCGGACTAACCCATGCCACGCTTTCGCCTCGCCGAAGAGCGGTTCCACCCACACGCTGCGTTTGCGCAGTGCCTTCTTATACGGCTCCGTTTGATGGTAGCCCCGCACGCGCTCCAGATACGGCTCGTCGAAGCTCCGCGTGATGATCCGGCCCTCGGTGCTCTCAGTGCATTTTGCCTTCAGCGGACAGGCATTGCAGGTGACCGTATCGGCCTGATAGATGTTGATCCGCTTCGTATTCGAGGGACCGGTGAACGGGAGCGTCGCTCCGGCGGGACAGGTATAGCTGTCGCGGGCTGGATTATAGGTGAAGGCCTGTTTGCCATAGAATGGAGTACGATGGTCAAAGTCGCTCAGTGGCAAATAGGCGCGCAGTCCGGCGTTCTCAATTGCCACAATGTTCTCGGTCGTGCCATACGTAGCATCACCCGTCACCTGTTCGAGCGGCAGCTGCCAGCGGAATCGGCAATGCCAGAGCAGGTCGAGCATCGGCTGGTTATCCATGACTTCCGAGGGTGTCACCAAGGCGGTCAGGATGATCCGCGCTTTGCCGCCATCGACTGCGTAGTGCGTGTGATAGCCCATGTCACTCCCGCCGCCTTTCTTATGCATGAGCGTGGCGTCCGGGTCGGTCGTATTGACCCAGATATCGGCTTGCCGCTGGTAATCGCCGTGTGTGACTGCCCGATTGGGATGGCCCACTTCCGCAATCCAATCATGGCGTGTGGCGTTCGTGGCTGCACGTTCAGCTTCGACCTCTGGTGGCAGATCGACGGGGAGATGGATGGGAGCTGCCTCAGAAGTGGCTGGCACATGGTCAAGGTCAGGAGCGGCCGCCGGGAAAAGGGCGCTAAGGTGTTCGTTCATCGCATCGACGTAGAAGCGCGGGAGCCGCGTATCGATGGCGGCGTTGGCCGCGACCTGGGTCGAATCAAGGTAGATTTCTTTGCCCCAGACCAGGCCTGCCTGTTTGCACTGTTCGATGATCCGATCAAAGAAGCGCCGGAAGATGTGCACACCATAGCGGTCACGGATCTTGGTCAGGCTCGAGTGGTCCGGCAAGGCTTCGTGCAAGTCGTACCCGAGATACCAGCGCAGGCTGAGGCGGTCAGCAGCCACGCGCATCAATTGGCGCTCGGAGCGGATGCCCTCAAAGAACATGATTAACTGGAGCTTGAAGAAGACCACCGGGTCAACGGAGAGCCGCCCGCCGGCAGCGTAATACGGGAGCACGAGGTCGCGGGTAAAGGTCAGATCAAGGGTCCGCTCCAAATGACGGTAGAAGTGATCCTGCGGGACCAATTCCTCAAGCGAGACATTCACCAGAGGGGCGAACGCGCGGACTTTTGTTCCCATCATCGCTAACCACACTCCTCATCGAACCGAGAAGCGCTATCCTACGCCTAACAAGCGCACTTTTCAACAGGCTGCCGACTTATGGAAGGGAGTACAAAAGGACAGAATAAGCCTTGACCGCAGACGTACACTATTCCCATGAGCGAAAATAGGGTGGTTCCGCATATAATAACGCTGGTGGGAAGGGGCCTGCCGTAATCACCTTGACCCCCATGCAGCCTCCGTTGTATGGTGACGATGAATATTGCCTTGACTCACGTGGCGTACGCCGCCAAAGCGGTCAGCGCTATACTGCTGCACCAGTAGATTGAGTCGTAAAGATGACAGTGATGTTAGTTCTGGTGGAGCTACCGTTATGCCGCTTCTCGAAACCTTGACACTCACACTAGGTCCTGCAATTGCCAAATCCATCCTTAAGATATGGCTAAAGGACTCTGATATTGGTCTAAATGTTACATCTAGTTTTGTGGAACTCATAGTTTCCAAAACAAAGGATGTTAGAGCGCAACAAAAGGGTAAGCGACAGTTTGAAGAGATTGGCGAAAAGGTCGCTGAAGATTTACGTCAAGTGTTTGAAGTAGAAGGCGCTGGATTGCAGGACAATGGCCTGGTCGCTGTTGCTATGGCTGTAGCAGCAACTCTTGACAAAGCTCCGATTGATGCTGCACTTCTTGCAGAACAAAACCTTGAGTCAACAAGATTAGCAGAATACCTCCTTACAAGACCACCAAGTGAAATTGTCGGTTTGTCATGTGCTGAAACGGAGCTTTACCGACGGATTATACAAGAATCATGCAAGGATATTATTGACATTGCCTCACAGTTACCAGCCTTTACCGAACACACGTTTTCTGAAGTCCTTCGGCGTCAAAATCAACTGATTGATATCGCGACGCAGATCCTTGGTGAGGTACAACTCAGGAGTGATGCTGAGCGCTTAAGCATAGATCTATTTCGAACTGTGGCTCAGCTATCCCTTGATCGGCATGAGCAAACGTTTGCTATTGGTCATCTAGACTCAAGTTATGAGATCACTCGTGCCGCTCATTTCAATGTCAATCGCTTCTTTGAAGCTTCCTCGAAGCGATTGCTTGGACTGCGTGGTCCATCGGGTACGGGAAAATCAACTTTACTTCGACAGATTGGACGGGTAATCAATGACCGTGCCGGGCTCGCGATATGGATTCCTGCGGAAGAGCTAGTGGTTGGTACTTCCGTCGCCACATTATTGCTCAACGTGCTCCAACAGTTTTACCCCACCTTGAATGCGCGCGCTGGCGATGATGCGCTAAAACTTGGGGCAAAGCTTCCGGGTGGCTTAACATTATTGGTGGACGACATCAACCGCATTGACAAGTCGACACAAGCCCTTACGGCGATCACGTCCTGGAACGCACCAACTAGGGCATCCTCTGGAAGTAGTGAAGGTGGAGATGGGACGATAATTCGTTGGGTTGTACCCTTATGGCCGGGGCAATTTGCGGCATCGCCAAACATGCAGAGTGCCAGCAGGCAATGGGAGTTCATCGAGCTTGGTAACTTCTCGAGCGTCGAGCAAGTTGCCTTTGCCCATGCCGTTGCACACTCTGATGAAAAGCACGTACAGCGGGTAGTTGAAGCCCTACATGGTGACCCGTTCCTTTGTGGACTCGCTGTACTTGAGTCGGTGGTTCTCGAAGGTCATAAGCGTACAGAGCTGCTTCGCAACATTTTCGATGGCGCTATAGAACGTGCTGCAACTGCTGCACAACAAACGCTGGATGATCGAGTCCCGTTGAGTGATTTTGACAGAGCTCTTAATGCTTTAGTTGGTTTTATGCTGCTGGCAGCAGATCCGGAACCGACATGGGTAGCTATCCGGCAGGCACTTAGTAATGATGTATGCTCGTTGCTGTTGCGCCATGCCGAGTCTCACCAGCTTGGGTGGATTGGCGCGCGGGACAGTCATGAAACTTGGCGATGGAAACATACGCGCTTACGCGACCTGCTGATTGGGCGATGGATTGCCGCGAACGTGTTGGAACCAGCTCTCGACAACGATGTAACTCCTCAGATGCTCAAATGGCTGTCAGATCCTGGTCTGGCCGAAGCTGTTGCACTCGCAATTATCTACCTGCCGTCGAACAAATACGCGAAGGCACTTACACTCCTTTCTCGCTACCAGCCGCTAGCACTTGCGGAGGTTCTCTATCTCAATCTCTTTCCCGTCGAAACTGACCTTCGTACACTGATCGCTTCGATGCTACAGCAACTTCTTGCTGATTACATCGAGCCGTCGGATGAATTCGTCGAGCCACCACAGACCTGGTTACTTTCTAAACTCGCGGACACTAGTGATCCGCTCGTACTAACCATTACGCAGAACTTGAACGGAAAGCATCGCTGGTGGGCCGCCCGTCTACGCAATGGTGATCTGGCTACAGGGCTAGCTTGGGTTCAGCACGAGTTACGGCATCGCTTCTTACCGCACACAAATTATCCCTATCTGGAACAACGTTTAGCAGCATTCTCGCATATCCACAATAATAGGCGTGGGGACGTCGTCAATGCATTGGCCGCGGCAATTGCAAAGCCTGAACAAACGGGCGCGGCGCTAATTTTTGCAAGCTACCTGCGGTGGCCAGAGTGTGTCCAGCCAATGTGGGAAGTGTGGGCAGCATTGCCAGAGGAGCAGCAACTGACGAGTTTAGCCAATACTGTATGGTTCCTTAGCTGCTGTGCAGATACAAATGTCCGACCCAAACTAGAAGCGGCGTTCCTCCTCTCGCTTAAGGTGAATGATGAGGGTCGATTGGAAGGGAAAGGGAGTGAACGTTATTGGCATTTCCTTGAACCACTCCGCCTTTCATTATGGCGTCCGATACAGCCAATTGCAGCGGAGGCGTGGGCATCAATCGTTGAAGGGCAGTCTGAATTACAGGACTTTGTTGCCCCACTCTTAGGGGGCATTGATCATCCTGCGCCCCTAGAGACATATATTAGATGGAAAGGAGTGCGGAAGGCTTGGAGTTTTTGGGATGAAGGTGGTGAGTCAATTGATCCACTTGCTGATCCCCCATTCCGTCGGCGCCCGGTTGTTAATGCAGACAGCCGAACTCACCTATGGGCGCTTGCAAGAACGGATGTTGATCAGCAGGTACGGCTAACCGCATTTCACTTCTGGAAGCGTGCTGCTACGGGGGATGATCTGCCGGCGCTGCACACCATTGCTGTCGATGACCCCCTATTTGAGCATGCACTCAAGGTCCGACTAAAGCTACATGACTCCAGTGCAGCAAGTTTTCTTATCGAGCGAATGTATATAGACCCCGCATCTTGGTGCGGTTACGCACCACTCCTTGCAAACGAACCCGGTGTATTGGATGCATTGCTCGACCAACTCGACGCTGCACTTTCAGGTGATAATGAATACATAGGGCACTCGAATTGGGTGTTCCAACATCTGCCGACCGAGCAACTACTTCAAGTTGTACGAAAAAAACGGGACTGCTTGCTTATGTCTCCTGGTGCATGGCCATCATTATGGCGATCCGATGAGCCGGAAGCTTTGCAGTTGTTCCAAGCAGCCGTGGCTCAGGCGGACGGACAGCATCTAGAATTTCTATTCTTTAGGGGCGCCACACCGCACTATGTTTCACTGCGCATGTTAGATGCCCTAAAACCAATCCTTAGTCGCTTCTCAAGCATGGAACGGCAGCATATTGCCGACCTTGCGCTTCACAATGGCTTTCGCGAATGGGTACAGGAATATCTACCAGACGTGCTAGTGAGTGACGGGAAGCTTCAGTATAGGTGGGTCACAGATGTTGATATTATAGCAGAACTTGATGCTGCAGCTGCCCTCGTTCCCCAAGGACTTAACGCTGTGTACCGCAACACCAGGCTATTTAGTCTGGTTCTAACACTTCGTGAAAGATCAGCATCTGTTGCAAATATCATGCAGGTGTTGCGAACGTGGCTACAGCCATCCTCTGGATCGAACGAGTGTACCGTCGTGGCGCTGCTGACCGCCCGTTTCGGCGCAGGCGACGATATTGAGTGGTGGCAAGCACAGGAAGGAACGATGACGCAAGCCTTAGCACGAGAAGTATGGACACGCACACTTTTTGTGCTACAACGACGCAAGTGGCATGCGGCGGGCACAATTGTCGAGGGGTAATGCTACGACCGGCAGCTAGAACCGATGCCGGTCTGCTCAAGGTGGATCAATGGGATAAGGCAACGTCATCAGACGTGTTGTGGTACCTACTTGGAATATCCGTTCAAAAAAGAACGCCGGCTGTAGCAAATGGCCATCACACCTACTATGTCCGCACAGAAAGGACGATGCTTGGTTCCATAACACGACATACGGAAGCCACGTCTAATGATCGTAGCCGTCGACGCACCGATATCGGTTACATATAGTCCGGTTAATCCCTTGTTACGGAAACCGAATTTTGGCCGGTTTCCGCAGTGACCACTTGCACCATCGTTGCTCGGCCCACGGCGTGAGGATAGAGGGGTCGACATTGAAAGGGGCGCAGCACGCGTTCCCATATGCTCAGAGCAGGACAGCGTTGGGGTACAATTGCAGACGGCAGAAGACCACCGGGTCAAGCAACGAGCGACCACCTGCAGCAGAAGAGGGAGCACGAGATTACGTGCGAATGTGAGGTCCAGTCCCTCGTCAGGCGGCGGGACTGTTGAAGGTAAACCGGCTGCCACACTGGTGCTCCTTGAGTACTCAGGATTGGAAGTGCATGATCGGAACTGCTGAACCAGCGGTGCAGCTGGTCAAGGAACTGTGTGAACGGACCTTTGGGCTGGGCAAAGGCGTGCGTGTGGCCCGGGTAGCGGAAGGTGGATCGACGTATGTTTTTCGGGTCGAGCGTCGCGGCGAGGTCTTCTACGTGCGCGTGCTACCTGAGCAAGGCGCGAGCTTCGCGCCGGAGGTTCTCGCGCATCGCCTCCTCTCCGAACGGGGCGTGCACGTACCCGACGTCATGTATTGGGAGCACTCCAACCCACGGCTCGACCGCTCGGTCATGGTAACCACTGAGATCAAGGGTCAGGCAATCGGGCATGGCACCACTCCCGAGACAGTGCGCAACGTCCTGGTGGCGGCCGGTCACGATTTGGCACTAACCAATGCGATTCCCGTGCAGCACTTCGGCTGGATCAGACGCGACTCTGCCGGCAGCATGTGCCTCCAAGGTGAGGTTGCATGTTTACGGGACTGGCTGCTCGCCGATCTCGATGTGCACCTGGCGCGGTTAGATCGCCACAGCATCTTCGCGTCGGGAACCAGTGCTCGGATCGCTGCCATCATTGCCGCCTCCCAAGGCTGCTTCGATGATGACCATGCCTCCCTCGCGCACGGCGACTTTGATGCCACCCACATCTATCATGACCATGGCATCTACAGCGGGATCATTGATTGGGGGGAAATTCGAGGAACGCAGCCACTCTATGATTTGGGACACTTCGGTATCGAGAACGGTGCGATGCTGCCGTACGTGCTTGAAGGGTATCGTGAGGTCGCTCAGCTACCGGCGGACTTTGCGTTGCGGACACAGTTGGCCGGCCTGTTGGTCTCGCTTGGCCGGTTAGCGCGTGCGCTGCTTATACGTCCAGGGCAGCCAGCCTACGGCCCATATGTCGCTGCAGTCGAGCGGGCGGTTGTAGCACTCAGGGGATGAGCGCTTCGATGGTGTCAGCTGGTGGTCATCCTCGTTACGGGAGAAAGGGGGATCGTATCGATATCTGCGGACGCTTGGTAGAACACACTCGACGTGCGCTTTTCAACAAGCTGACGACGCACGGAAGCGTGTGTGAGGTCCATCTTCCGTGCTCCGTGACCTTGGATGAACCCCGGTATGCTACGCTCACACGCACTCCTGTTCAATCAGGATGCTCCGGAGACGTACGGGTTGATGTTCCAGCGATTAAGCCGAGCGAGGGCTCATGGTGTGCTGTTCCTCCGAGACCCTGAACTGACGGTGGAGCATCCGCGATGTGCGGCGAGGAAGGCGAGCTATGGACCAAAGAAACATCGTGCTGCTCAATGGCACATCACGTGCAGGCAAGACCAGCATCGCGAAGGCACTCCAGAAACTGATCGAGACGCCCTATCTGCATACCGGGATCAATGACTTTCTGCCACGGGTCCCCTACAACAAATGCTTTGAGGTCTCGGATGGCCGGCAGTTGGCGACGGCCAAGTACTTCCTCCTGGTCTACTCCGGGGGCGCTCAACGGACCGTGGCGGGGCGGGACATGAGAGCGGAGACACGGTGTATGGCGATGGGATCCTGACGGACGTGCGCATCGGACCAGCGGGACTGAAGCTGCTAGCAGGGATGTATCGCAGTATTGCGGCCCTGGCAGCGGCAGGGATTGATGTGATCGTCGACAACGTGATTCATGATCGCCGTGAGCTCAAAGCGGTCGTTGCTGCACTAGCCGACAGCCGTGTGCTCTTCGTTGGATTGAAGCTCCCACAGGCGGTGACGGAGCAGCGGGAGCGTGATCGCGGGGACCGGGGACCAGGGGGCGCCCTGGCCTTCTACGACCTGGTGCACGCCCATGCGATCTACGATCTGGAACTGGATACAGCGCTGGCGAGCCCGCTGGAATGTGCCGAGCAGATCAAGCAAGCTGTGCAGCATGGGCCGCCGCACCGGGCAATCCGTGAGATGGTGCAGCCGCTGAGGCCCTGAACCGATACCTGGAGCGAAGTTGTGAAGCGAATTCTTCTGACTGGGATGTCTGGAACCGGTAAATCCACGGTGATAGGCGAGCTTGCTGCACGTGGATATAAGGCCATGGATGCCGACTGCGACGAGTTCTCCGAGTGGGTAGAGGTCACGGGCGACGTGGCGATGCCCGAGTCGCCCGTGGAGCCCGACAGAGACTGGGTGTGGCGCGAGGATCGCATCCAAGGGCTCTTGTCGACCGAGGACGCCGACGTGTTATTCCTGAGTGGTTGTGCGCAGAATATGGGGAAGTTCCTTCCCCTGTTTGACCACGTCGTCCTGCTGCATGCGCCGGCTGAGGTCATCGTTGAACGATTGGGCACGAGGACAAACAACCCGTATGGAAAGCATCCTGACGAAGTCGCTCGTGTGCTGAGGCTGGTGGACACAGTCGAGCCGTTGTTGCGACGTGCCTCAGGATACGAGATCGATACCAGTGCTGATCTCGACGATGTCGTGGCGACGCTACTCCGACTCGTGCAGTCACAGAGTGATGCTCCCTAAACGGTTATAGGCAAGAGCAGACCAGAACTGCCACGTATCACTGTTTTAGCTCATCGTTTCTGTACAGTCATCACGTCGATTTTGGCAGTTTTCGTCCTAGTGATCGGCTTTTGGACATGTTGCGGCTACACTATCGAGGCTGCGGAATGAGCCTCATGTTGTTGACGAGGCGAGATATGCGGTGCTCGGAACACCACGCACATCCACACCAATGTGCCCAAGCACGCTGTCAATTGATGGAACAGCGAGGCCTGCAGCGAGCGACATGCGAGGGCGGCAGGTTAAGGCGGGCACGATCTTCTCGCGGTGCTCCGAGCACGCTGATGCCCCTCCTCCGGTTGGTGACCGTCTCCCGAAGCGCGACGAGACAACGAATGGACGATCCATCGTGCCCACGTCTCCCCTGTCAGCCATCGAAGCCTTTGTCGCGCAGGATCTGCTCGATACGAGCGCGATGGGTCGCCTCCCAGCTTTCCAGTGTCTCGGCCACATCTCTCGCGGCCCGCGCCTGCGCTGCCGTGAGCGTGGCATCCAGCCGTGCGACCGGCACGACCACGATGCCCTCCTCGTCCGCGACCACGACATCGCCGGGGAGCACGTCGACCCCGCCACAGCGCACCGGTCCGTTGAGCACGCCGACCTTGTCCTTCGTCCCAGGAATCGGGCTCACACCGCGGGCGAAGACCGGGAAGCCCCGCTCACGGGCCTCGGCAAGATCGCGGATCACGCCGTCGACGACGAAGCCGGCAATCCCATGCTTCTGGGCGACGGCGCACACGTTGCCACCGGCAACCGCGTAGTCCAGGTCGCCTGCCTCCACGACGATAATTGCTCCGGGCGCAGCACGGTAGATGGCAGCGTGGAGCATCAGGTTGTCGCCGGGCGCGCACCGCACCGGATAGGCCGGGCCGGCGATGCGTGGCATCTCGGGCCACAACGGCCGGATGCCGCTATCCATGACGCGGTCACGGGTTAGGACATCGGCGAGTGTCGTAGGGGAGAGCTTGTGGAAGGCGGCAACGTCGGTCATTTTTCCTCCGAAGGGCAACAGCATACGTATCAAGGATATCATCACCTGCCATGAGGAGGGCGCTCGTAGCGGCTCCTTGACCTATCCGTTCTAAAAAAGCCTGCGGATGTGGCAAGGAGCCAGTACGGGGGTGTCCCAGTCTAAAGAAGCAAAGTCCTTCCTGGCACGACACCCTGCTCAGCCTTCGCCAAGAGCTCCTATGACGCGCTCCAGCACCGTCTCCCAGGGGCGGGCAGCCACCGTGGGAAGACCGAGACGCTCTGCTTCGCCTCTCAGCCACTCGCTGTACCGCCAGCTCGAGTGTGCCCGCTGCGACTGCTCCTCTCCTTCCCGCGCATGGTCATTCAGCGCCAACTGGTGTTCGTCCTCATACAGGAAGACTGCCCGCACCTGCTCATCGGCAACAACATCATCATAGGCTGATCGCACGGCAACCGAAGGCAGGATGAAATCGCCTTCGAGCACGAGTGGCGTCTGGCGCTCGAGATGATTGGCGATCACAGGCTCCAACGCAGTCGCCATGACGTGCGCATACGCGAGCGTATGGGCGAGCGACAGGTCGTCATTCATGGCGAACACCTCGTCGGGCCGGGTACGCCAGAGGTGGACGACCGGATACTGCTCGGGCGAGGTCATACGTTCCAGGATGGCCTGGAAATCATCGAGCTCTGTCATGCCAACGCCGTAGTACTCTGCCAACCGGTAGCTGACGCTTGTCTTGCCCACACCACTGGCGCCGCCAAGCAACAGCACCTGCCAGCTACGTTGGGTGCTCATCTCTGGTGGTCGTGACTAAACATCCAGAATATACTGCGCCGCCGCACTCAGGCGTGCCGTCGTCTCAGGCCGGATGTAGCGCCGTTGATCGAGCTGCTGGGGCTGGTCACGGCGGCAGAACGCTGAATGCAGTGCCCGCCGTCGCTGGTCGCTCCGATTCAGTGTTCCTCCGTGCCAGGTATGCGAATTGAAGATCACCACCGTTCCCGCTGGCGCGATCACCTGGATTTCGTCGGGATGCGCGGCCGACGGGTCGGCCATGACATCGTGCGGCGCCTTCCCGCTCCGGTGCGTTCCTGGAACCAGCCGGGTTGCTCCATTCTCAGCCGTGAAGTCGTCGAGCAACCAGATCGAGTTGCAGACGTAATAGTCTCCAGGCGCGACCGGCCCGCTCCAGTCGGCATGGAGACCCTGCAAGCCATGGCCAGGCAGCGCGGCGCGACTGTTGAGCGAGTACAGTTTGAGCTCGCCGCCAAGCACATGCGCGATCGCCGCCAGCACGCGTGGATGCGTAAAGCACACCTCGAACATCGGATCCTTGTTGACGAGGTCAGCCAGACGGTCGGTGCCGGCCTCCTGATGCACTTCGAGACCCGCAGCAGCCCCCTCCAGCCGTGAAAGCTCGTCGAGGCGCTCTCCCATCCTCGCTACCTGCTCGGGTGATACGATCTCTGGAAGCGGGAGGTATCCATCATGATCGAGGTGTTCTTTCTCCGCATCACTCAGGGTGGTGGAACGTACGCCGAGCGCCTCAAGCGCCTCGCGGATATTCATAGCAGGTGTGCTCCTTGACGTGTTGCTACAGTCTACCGCAAACCGGCGGTTCCCACGCACGAAAAACAGTTGCTGCCGGGTGAGGGATGACGCCGGGAGCCAGCACACCGGAGATCATGGAGATCATTGAGATATTCATGGTGGGTCCGTATGACCAGATCAGAAGTAGGTATGCCCACCGTTTCAAACAACATACTATCCTGTTCGAGCGTCGTCGCTGAGTTCATCTCGCCCATGCTCCCGTCCCAAATCTATGCCGAAATCACGGTCGTCTAACTCGAGTAGTACGCCTGCTTATTCGGCATAAAAAGGGGTCAAAGGAGAGGTTACCTTCGACAAAGAAGGAATCGACGCTATTGCAGCACAGTAGACCAGGAAGCCCACCATTAAGGCGTCGCACGCAACGCTCCGGGTAGGCTCGGCATCGTGCCATGCGGTACATACTTGTCTTGCCGCTTCGCCCATCCATGAAACGAAGGACCGTCCTTCCATGGCGAGCCGCCTGTCTCCCTCGGTGCCATGCTCCCCACGAGCTTGGTTGACCACACGCTCCTCATCACCCATGGTCGCTCTGGCCGATGCTGGGTACAATGCTCCTCGGTTACACCAATCTGGAGCGTGACCGTTGAGGGGAACATATGCTCGAAACAAACGATAAGCAATACGCTCAGACCATCATGCGGGAGTTGGGCGAAACGGAGCACAACGTCCAGGGGCAGCTGTACCGATCCATTGAGGTGCTTGGGCTTGAGGTGGTTCAGGCGGTGCTTGCTGAAACACGGGAAACCGAAGCGAATGGCGGCTTACTGCGGAAGGATGGGGAGCGGCGAACGCTCGGCGGCGTGTTCTTTGCGTTGCTCAAGACACACACGACGAGGGAGCAGTACAAGCGCATCTTTTGGCCAGCCCCGCGCAAGCCAGCCCCGGCCGCAAGCGACGCCCCGCCGCCCCAGCCCGTTGCACCGCCACCATCAGACCAGGCGCAGCAGATCGCGGGCGTCATCCTGGAGAAATTGAAGATCAGCGCGAAAAAACAGGTGACGGTTGCACGAGAGGTGGAGCGGGCCGGCATCGCAGCGGCACTTGCGGCACTCCGCGCAACGCAAAAAGTCGAGCAGCAGGGTGGGCGCATGGATGCCGAAGGTACGCGCATCAAACCGTTAGAACTCTGGCGGACGGCGTTGGACGTGGCCAGCAAAGCGGAGGCGTAGCGCACGCTGTTCTATGCAGGAACGTGTGCGCTTGAGCGGCATGCCGCTAGCTAGCGGTATGCGTATTGCTGCAGTGGGCAGCTCTTAACCAGCGGCCCCGGCTTCCCGCAGGACACAACGCTGAAGTGCATCCCACCAGACGTCTCTCTGCTGGCACATATCCGTGCCCCGGCCACGTTCGCCAGGGGCACGGTATACACTGAAGCAGCGAGGAAACACGACCATGGGCGAGTTTCGCACGGTCGACGACCGCAGCATCGACATCTCGCATGATGCGGAGGGCGAACTCCAGATCAATGGCACCCGGATCACCAATGCAGTGCGCACGGCGCAGGGCGTCGTGCTGCACTGTGGACCTGAGCAGTATCTGGTCGCGGCCGACGTCTACCGCGCGATGCTCCTGTTGCCCGTTGAACCGCCGCCGGACCCTGCACCGGTGGTCATCGTCGCTCGCTGTAAGCGGTGTGGTGCACCGTTCGATGTCACTGATCCTGACTGGCATTGGGACAGTGCCGGATGGCAGCATTATCACTTCTAAACCGCCAGCACCGATCGAGTCCACACGCCTCACACGCGCTGTTCGGCGCTCCGTCCGCCGGTCATTGAGGTCTCAGCAGAATCGTCCTGGTCATGGGTATACTTTTCATTGATCAGCCCCTGCGATGGCGTTGACAGCATGTCTGAAGGAGCACGATTGATGACGGTGGAACCGCCTGGATATTCACTGACATGAGCTCGTCTGCGTGTGTCCGTTGTGGGTATCCCACTGGCCTTGGCGTGTGTTTGATGTGTCGTGGCTCCATTGCCCGGAGGTGCCAGGGGTGCCGTGAATCCCTACCGCAAGCGGCCGACGATTATCTCTGCCGGTCGTGCGCGTTCGACGCGGGACCCGACCATCTGCGGGAGGTGGCAGCGCGCAGGACCTACGTTCTGTCACTCCGTGCATGTGAGGACTGCGGCCTGCCCATTGCTCCCGTCGACTCCACCACGGAACCTATTTGCAGCTATTGTCAGTGGCAGCGCGAAGAGCATCGCCTGGAGTCTTGAACGTCCCGGTTGCTACACTTTTGATCCTGAGCTGTGCGTGGAGGGAGCTCTAACGTCGCTGCCGCTGTCGTGACCAGGCCGAAGGCGATGTGCTGGCCTGTACGACAGAGTCGTGGCGCCTGGAGATCGACCGCATCGCCCATCAAGTGTTTGACGTAGTCGAGCGGATGTCCAGTTCGCGGGTCGCCTTGGCCGTGATTTGAATCTTCCTCGTTGGCATGATCATAGCTCATTTTGTTATTATGTAAACTACACCACTTCTTGTGTCGAAACGAACACCTATCCCTGCACAGGATCGGTCGGGGGTGTTCCTGGTCCTCAGCGCCGGACCATGACTCCTCCTCTGGTCGACCTAGAACCTCCCTTGCGTATCTGTACACTCTGGGTGCGGAGCATGTCACTCCTAGCGTTCCGCCGGTCTGTATGCTTGTCCACCAAGCTGCATGATCGCCCCGATCGTTCCATCAACTGTCACCGCTACCACCCGCATTGGTATGGGTGGCAAGGAGGCCCTAGGATGCCGCATGGTCCTGCGGCGCAGCGGCGGATAGGGTCTCGTCCACCACTGCCGGAGCTCGGCTGCGGCACGTCGAGCACTGGGAGCGGCGAGCGTTGTAATCACCGGCACACCCCGCAGCACGAGCCCTATGACTGGGCGAAGCGCACGCCATCGTAGGTAGCCGAGGGCTACCAGGGTTGCGCCATTCATGCTGGCCAGCTCCAGCCGGTCCTTGAGTGGCCAGACCGTCTCGGGATACCACCCTAACTGGTTGGTCGCCTAGTTCAGGATGCGGGGCAAGGCACCCCGCACGTCGACCAGGCCGATGCGCTGGCCACCCGTGCCCCACTGCTCAATGAGCGCTGCTAGCACGTGCGTGGTCGTGGCCTCCGGGCCACAGAGGACGGTCAAACCCGGCACAGGGAACAGTGCTGATCCCACACCCTCACCGCTCATTGGCCGCCCGTCGGGAACCACCAGTCTCCGCATGCGATGTGAACCGACCTCCCAGAGGCGCCGTGCTGGCCGTGCATAGCGGATAGGAGCCTCGGAGTACCAACCCGAGCCAACCCCCGCGTTGTTGCAGCACCATCCGTTGGTTCAACGCCGGAATCGCGGCGAGTGCATGTGAGGCATTATGCATACCGTACGGTAATGGAATTGCTACCGAACGAAGGCAGTGGTAGTGGCCGTCCTCCTCGTGTTATTCCCGTACAAGTCATGTGGCGATGGTATCCTTTCTTTCGAGAACGAGACGTCGCATCAAAAGAGCTCATCCAACATCGCGTTCAGACGAATGAATGGTCAGCACGTGCGTAGAGCATGGAGCTCAGTCTAGCGTTCTCAAGCTGCGGTTTGCGTGACCTCCATCAACGTCTTTCCAGAAAGGCAGACATAATGTTAGAACCATATATTGTCCGCATGGACCTCGACATCAGTGTCTTTCCAGAAAGGCAGACATAATGTTAGATTACCTGCTGTCTTTCGACTGCTCAGCGGCGCGTAGCGCATGGAGCAGGCTTTCAATATCCTGGAGAAACTCATCCTCCATGAAGCCGAGCACGTTGCGGCGCTGGCTGGTCGTCATTGGTAGCGCCGACGTCCAGCGGGCAAAAATGGTCTGAAGCATACTGATATCACGGGGCAGCATGTGATCAAAGCTCGGCGCGGTTGGTTCTCTCGGAGCATGAGCGGGAGGCACAGGTACTGCGGTACCATTCGTGGGCTCGCTCGTCGATAGCTCACGTGTGACAGGTGCCAGCGTCTCGCTCACCATCTCATAGATGTCCTGTTTTGTAAGCTTGCCGGCCAGGACCGCGTCGATCAGCGGCCGACGCTCTTCAGCAGTCGCCAGCTTGGCAATCGCCCGCGCCGCACTCATCGACTCCGGGCGTTGTGTCACCATCTCCTGGACGTCCTCGGGGATGCGCAACAGCACCAGGCGGTTCTCGACGTAGCCTTTGTCTTTGCCGATACGCTCGGCTAGACTGCGCTGACTGTAGCCGCGCTGCTCGATCAGCGTCCGAAACATGCGTGCTTCCTCAAGTGGATCCAGGTCCTGCCGTTGAATATTCTCCGCCAGGCCGATTTCGATCATCTGCACATCCGTGTGCTCGACGATTTCACACGGCACCTCTGTTAGTCCGGCCTCCTTGGCAGCACGCAGGCGCCGCTCGCCATAGACTAGCTGGTAGAAGCCCGGCTCAGCGGGATCAGGACGCACGCGCAGCCAGCTGATGAAGCCGTGTAGCCGGATTGCTTGCGCAAGATCGGCCAGTCCCTCGAAGCTGCGACGCGCCTGGAATGGGTTCGGTCGGATGTACGCAATCGGTACATTGCGCGTTTCCCGTCGCTCCGCCGGGTGCTCCCGTTCGTACAAGGCAGCAATGTCGTCTTCCAGTGCCGCCTTCGGACGCGGACCGCGCTCCATAAAGTTTTTAGGCCGTGGCATTAAGAATCTCCCTGGCAAGCGCACGATAGGCCATGGCACCCTCGCCGTCGGGTTCATACTGGAGGATAGATTGGTGGCAGGCCTGTGATTCGGGAAAACGAATGGACTGCTTGACCATCGTCTCGAAGACATGCGCACGATTGCCGAACTCTGTACGCATGTAGTTGGCGACTTGACGGTGGATCACGGTGCGTTGATCAACCTGAGTCAGGAGGATCCCCGTCACGCTCAGTCCCGGGTTCAGACCCGAGCGGTGAATAAAGTCAATATCTTCCAGCATCATCGTTACCGACTCGGTGGCCAGGTACTCGGGCTCCATGGGGATCAGCACCTCCTGCGCCGCCACCAGCGCGTTGATAACCAGGATACCGAGATACGGCAGGGTATCGATCAGAATCACGTCGTAGCGTGTGGCAACCGGCGCGAGCAGCCGTTGCAGCGCAAACTCGCGCTGGACCGTCGCTGACAGCTCTTCCTGGACTCGGTTAAGGCGAATACTGGACGGTACTACGTCAACGCCGATCTCCGTCTTCTGAATTGCGAGCTCGATCTGCGATCGAAAGGTTGTCAGATAATACTTGAGTGCACTGTAGAGGGTGTGCTCCAATCCCTGGCTTTCCAGCCCGAGCGCCAATGTAAGACTCGCCTGTGGATCGGAGTCGACCAGCAACACACGTTGGCCTTGCTCAGCTAGCGCCGTGCCGAGATTGAGCACCGTCGTGGTCTTGCCAGTACCGCCTTTTGGAATCGCAACGGCGATGATACGTGCCATAGAATCTCCTCCTTGCGCAGCTACGGGCTGCACCGCTGCTCGACTGTGACCACCCTCCCGTAGAAAACGCTCGACTTCGGACGGGACGACCAGACGCTGGGTTCCTACGAGCCGAACCCGCAGTCGACCTTCTGAGGCAGCCTTGCGAAGGCGATCAACTTTGACGCCGAAGAGCGCAGCGGCGTCCCGGAGCAAAATAGGATCTTCCATGCGTGCTTCCTCATGCCTCCTGCAGATCTCCATGGTCGATTATAACACGGCGTTCCCAGCACTAGGAACTTAGGAAGAATATGTTATAATCGGCGGTAGAGTGCCCGATCGGAGTAGTGAGCACAGGCGGTTATGGCGGCGAACCACAAGTGTGGGTGCCGTGTGATGATGGTGACTGCAGTGCGAGCGGACGTACTGTGCTTGCCACAGTCGGTTGACAGTTCTGCGAAGCACGCGTGGTCATAATGACCACGCGCCATGAGGAGGAATGGTCATGACGAACAGCGTCGCATCGACTGTGCCTCGACGAGTCCGGTGAACACGCTGCCAGCCCGGCAGGCACGGTGATCGCAGCAAACGCGATCATCCCGATGAAAGGAGCCAGTTCCGTGACCGAAGAAGACGCGCTGACGCCGCGCGCGGAGCGGGTCGTTGACTTCTACGGTGATCCTATCGTCGTCGCGCTTGTCAAAGAGGGCGACGCGTACGTGCCCGTTCGGACGATCGCCGAGTTTCTGGGGCTCGACTGGAGTTCCCAGTACAAGCGCATCCAGCGTGATGAGGTCCTGATTGAACGCGCACATATGGTGATCATGACGGGCACCGATGGACGGCCGCGTCCAATGTTTAGTCTCCCGCTCGACTTGCTGCCGGGCTGGCTCTTTGGCATCACGGCGACCCGCGTCCGTCCTGAACTGGCGCCCAAGCTGAAACGGTACCGCCAGGAGTGCTTTCGCGTCCTCTGGCACACCTTTGAGCCTGAGGTGGTGCCGCATGCCTCTCCCTCGGGTGCCGCGAACGCGCCGCTCGTACATGTGCGGGAACTGGCGCTGGCAATCGCGCAGATGGCCGAGCAGCAACTCACGCTGGAGGGCACCGTGACAGAGATCCGCACGGAGGTTGATCACGTGGTGGAGCAGCAACAGATCGTCCATACGCGGATGGATCGGGCGGCAGGCGTGATCAAGGCGCTTGAGCAGCGGCTGGGGGACGTCGAGGACCGGGTCGAGCCGGCAGGGTACATCACCGAGGAGCAGGCGGCCGACGTTTCACTGGCAGTCAAAGGGGTGGCACAGTGGTTGACCGACCAGGATCCCGGCAAGAATCATTACCAGAGCGTGTTTGGGGAACTCTACCGGCGCTTTCGGGTCGCCAGTTACAAGCGCATTCGTCAGGACCAGTTTGTCGCCGTGATGCGCTTCCTCGAAGAATGGCAGAACACGACCTCAAGCGCTGGCGATGTCCGGACATGATGTACAGCGCCAGGCCGCGGGCAACACGCTTCCATCACATGTGCAGCACGAGGGGGACGTATGGCTGAACTCCCTTTTTTTGATCCACTGCTAGATCCGCCGTCCTTGCCACAGGTGGATCGCCTGCCGGTACGGGGCGCCAGCACCGAGATGATCGACCTGGACAAGGTCGCAGCCCATATCAAACGGGCCACCGAATTGCAGCGCCTCTCGGAGCAGACGCCGCGTGAGCCGCTCCCGTATCTTCTGCACAGCGCCTGTATGGTCGGGAGCGACGATACCTTGTACCCCACACTCGCCGGCCTGCTCTGCTTTGGCCACGATCCACAGGCCTTGCTCCGTTGGGCAGTCGTTGATTTAGCACACTATCGAGGGAGGCACCCGCTCTCGTATGAGCTTGTCCATCTGGGAAAAAACGTGGGCGGCACGCTCTTCGATCAGTTGGAGTATTTACGACGGTATTTGTGGACCTATACTCAGCATGGCATGACGATCGCGGACGGGTTCCAGCGCGTTGATCTGCATGAATATCCGGACATAGCCATTCGTGAACTGGGCGTCAATATGCTGGCGCATCGCGATTACACCCTCACCAACTCGCAGGCCCGCGTGATGCTCTTCCGCGACCGGATCGAATGGTCGAACCCCGGTGGCCTGCCCGAGGGTGTGACACTGGAAAATATTCTGCGCAAGCAGCACGCGCGGAATCCCTCGATCCAGGCCATTCTTTATGAAGCCGGCTATGTTGAAGCCCTGGGGCAGGGGTTGGATACCGTCGTGACGGTTCTGCAGAGTGAAGGGCTTGCCACCGGATCGAATCCAACGTTTGAAGACCTGGGCGATACCTTCATTGTCACCGTTCGTGGACGCTCGCACGATGAATTTTACACCGGCGGTGTTTTTGCCGATCTGAGCAATCATCAGCGCAAGCTGTTCGAGTTTATTCAGCATCAGGGCGAAGTTTCTTCACCAGAGGTCATGCGGAAGTTTGACCGATCGGAAAGTGCCGTGCTGCGCGACCTGCGGGCGTTGATGGCTGCTGGCTTGGTCGAGGCAACTGGCGACGCCCGTCTCCGGCGCTACCGATTAGCAAGTCCACTCGTGCCGGCAGCAGCCAAGTAGCAATCCCACCAATCCCACCAGAACATGGCGGGATCTTCTCGCAGACCTCATCAACGAAGAATCCCACCAATCCCGTCAAAACGTGGCGGGATTCTGGTGGGATTCTTAGAATAAAGTGGAGGGATAGTCTCTTGAGGTTGGCGGGATCTCTCGCTATGATCACGGCGAGTACCGTTGGTGCCGACGAGAGAACTGTGCGACAAGCTCTACAGGACAGTGCTGTTGGGAACTCCCTCGTCTGTGATGTGCCTGGACACATCGGCCGCCTGACATTTGGACAGAAGCACGGTGGCACGGGATCGAACGTGTCTCACGCATTGAGAGAGGCTCATACCATGTAACAGGCAGTGTCGACCGGACTATTGACCGAAGCCAATGAAAAGCCAAAGCCGCCAACCCTTCTGAATCTGTGGCAGGACGCGAAGGGAAGACGGCTCAAGTGACCGCCGGTAGAACCGACGGGGTACTTCTCTGCGCATTGTAGCACAGCCCTTCTGTACTTGTATAGAGGGTAGGTGTGTATACATTCGCAAAAGTGCCATCGTATGGACGACGCCGGCGGCATGGAGCATTCCCCATGCAGCCCACAAACGACCTGGCGGCCGTTTCGCTCCGGCAGCATGCCGCAGCATCGACCGCAGCGACATGCCGTGCAACCGAGCCATATGCTCGGCACGAGACGCGCCCGCTGCCGCTTTCCATCCACTGTTGGATCGACCCGCACGGATCGCAGTTCCCGCAGGATGACCTCACCAGCGCAGGTAACACGCAGGACCATGCCTGCATGGCCAGCTTGACCATCCCACGGACTACAATCGTGGCACGCCGGCTCGCGCCCATACCACGTCCAACGCTTCAGGCACTCTACTGGCGCTCGAGAAGATGTGTTGCCAATGGCAGTTCAGCACCCAATCTAATTGACATAAAGCAAGACCATATCATCCGTGTCTGCAGGCTCTCCTGCCGGGGGCAGCTACCACCACCAGCAAAGCAGCACCGCGCACCCGCCATACCGGCGTCACCCGATGAGCGCGGATGTGCCGCTTTCCAGGCGCACCTCACCTGTGAAAGGGGGCTGCGATGAGTGCCATAGCGTTTCAGGCAGTACGCCCCATGTACGACGTCGAGGAGACTGCTCACGCCTTCCAGGCCCGGCAGCGGGCCGCGTATCTGGCGGGCAAGGCCACCTGGCGGGACGGGCGGATCAGTGGGCAGGCGCTCCAACTCTACGACGAGCTCGTCCGCTACGTTGGCGCGAATCGCTTCTGCTGGGTCAAGGAGGAAACACTGGCTGACTTGTTGCATCGCAGCGTGAGCACGATCAAGCGCTGGATGCAGCAGCTGGTCGACGTGCACCTCATCCGCCGCGACCGGCGGTTCGGGCTCAGTTCACTCACCGCCATCACCGCCTATGACACCGGTGCTGATTCCGCGCAGGCCGGCCAGGAGGTTGCCACGCCATCAGCGCCTACCAACCAACCAGCGCGCCGACTGCCTGCCTCGGATGGCGACGGCGGCGCAGCGCCAGCCGGCATAGATGCCCACCGGTTGCCCGCCACGGCCGATGGTTTTTTTCCATCGGCGGATGAGCCGTCGATCAGCTCATTTTTGGACCCACATACATTAAAAAATCCAATGAAACATCTGGGTGGGGGTATATCAGAACGCACGGAAACAACCGAGCCCGCTGGCGAGATTGCGACAATCACACGCC
>JACDGP010000072.1 GCA_013821605.1 Herpetosiphonaceae bacterium | reverse complement strand
GGTTTTATCAATATCCACAGGCTTGACCGATACACAACGAACGGGGCTCTTGACCGGCTTTTTGCTGTTGATCCCGTTTCCGGCCTTCGGCGTGATCACTTCGGCGCGAAGCGAGCAGCGCGCGCGCGAGACGCGGGAGGTGCAGGAGCGACGCGGAGGCAAGCTTGACCGACCAGGACGGGTCAAGTCACTCGACGACCTGCGGGCCTTGTCGCTCAATCAGCTAGGCGGCTATGTTGCCGACCTGTTCCGGCGGCATGGTTTCCTGGTGGACGATTACCACTTCGAAAACCGCGAGAATCTGATCGAATTTAACTTGCGCAAAGACGAGCAGCCCTGGATTGTGCGCGTGACGGTCGATGACAAGGTTAAGCAAAGCGCTGCCTTGCAGCTGAATCAGTATATTCGCTCGCAGGGCATTACCAAAGGCGTGCTTATCACCTCAATGGAGTTTCAGGATCAGGCCACACGCTGGGCCAAAGACAAGCCCGTCGCATTGATCGATGGCCCGACACTGTTGTCCATGGACGATTGATCGTTTCCTGGCGGGTCTACCAAGAGAGCACAAAAAACTCGGGGTACCGCTGACGAGAACCGCGGGGCCTAGGTCCTCAACTGCGCTGGTTCGGCCATGGGAAATTGGGGTCCAGTGCCCAACGCGGGCAACTACTATTTTGCACTTGGTGCAATCACCGGTAGAACGGATAACTCTATCAGTGTTAATGTTCCTGGTGTCTTTGTGAACTACTAGCGAGTCAAATGCAACCACGTGTCCTCTTGCTGGTATAAGCGAAACTTTATGGTGGGGAAGAGTTTATTCTCCACCATAAAGTCCTTGTTTTATTGGAAAACAGAAGGCTATGACTCTTTCCTTTACACATTACGTTTCGGTATCGCCGTATGCAGCGCCCGGTGCTCAACGGCTTCTCGTGGCACTTGCCCCGGCCACAGTCACCGATCGCCGCGCAGAGGTTGCGTATGCTCACATCGTCTCGGGGGACCAGTAATGAAACTTTCGACGCTCCTGCGCATCAGTCCGGCGGTGTGGATTAGCCCCATTGTGGTCCTTCTCGCAATGGCTTACACCACCGTCCTGCGGGGCACAGCGGACCCTTGCTTGGCTTGGTAAGGTCGCAGGGCTAACGCGCGAGCAGCTTGCGGTTCAATACACACCTGATATATTAGACAGTGTGGCGAAGGTGCGCTCTTTGCCACTAGACCAGCAGCATGCGTGGTAAACGCGCAACCTCACTGCAACACAGGACTGTACCTTCCCACCACAGGCGGAGGTTCAACCGTGATCATATGGCTTCGTGTCCGGCATGTACGAACTTGCATGGTCGCTATCCTCCTCATCGCGCTCGCGCTCTTTTCTACGCGCAATCTCTACCTGCCGCTGCCCAACTTGCTCGGTGGCACCGGGATCGCCATTCGACTCCCGTTACTTCTCCCACTTGCCGTGGCGATCATCGTCGCGTGGGGATCGGCTTCTGGCGATCCGATCCTCGAGGCAGTCGCTAGTCGTCCGCTTCGCCTGCTCGACGTTTCCTACGCACTCATGAGTGCATGCCTTACGCTCCTGGCGTGTATGCTCGTTTGGACGGTAGGTGAAACTGATCTCGCACTCGCAGCAGGTCGCAACGTACTCGGGTACATCGGGCTGACACTTCTTGGTCGCTGGATATTGGGACTCCACGCTGCAGCATTGTTTCCCGCTGGGGTTGCCATTGTGTCCGCGCTATTTGGTATTGGTGCCGGTATGCAGCCCCGCTGGTGGGCCTAGCCACTTGCCGATGCCCTAAATCCTTTCGCATGGAGCATTGCTGTGGGGCTCCTTATCTTAGGCACGGCAGTTGGACTTATCCGAAGCGACATTACTGCTACTGAGTACTGAGGTGGAGCGAACAGTATCCTGCGGTAAATGTGGAAGGGATTCGCCCAATACGGGCGGTGTAAGATAGGAGTAAGCGGCTGCGATCTTGTAGTGTAGCAAAGTAGAACGCTGGAAGGAGAATACGATGGGCTTTCTTGACAAATTTACGAAGCGGGCAAAGCAGGTGCTCAGCCTGGCCCAGGAAGAAGCCCGCAGCTTTAATCATCCCTACGTGGGCACCGAGCATATCTTGCTCGGCCTGATCCGCGACCAGGAAGGCGTGGCGGGCAACGTGCTTGATGAACTGGCGGTGAAGCTTCAGCAGGCTCGTCATGCTGTCGAATTTCTCGCTGGTCATGGCGAAGGCAGGCAGCGCAGCGATGAAGCCGAACTGACGGCCAGGGCAAAAAAAGTCATTGAATATGCGGTGGAAGAAGCGCGCAAGCTCAACCACCATTATATCGGTACCGAACACCTGCTGCTTGGACTGGTCGGCAATGGCGAAGGTGCTGCGGCTGATGTCCTCGAAATCATGGGTGTATCGCTTGAGCAGATTCGCATAGCGGTCCTCACGAAATTGAAGTGATTGGAGAGCGCTAAAAAGTCGGGGGTATCAGGTTATCCCGACACGCTGTCGCATGGTTTCTGAGGCCTGACTGACGCTCTAAATAAGGTGCGCTTCCATCCACAGGGGATAGGTGTTACGCCTGTCCTTTGTCTTGCTTGATCAGTCGCTGGTAGATTTGTTCGAATTGCCCGTATTTGGTCGGGAAGGTTAGCTCCCGTAACACATAGTCGTGACCGGCCGCGCCAAGTCGGCGGGCATCGGCCGGTCGCTCTAGCAAGATGCGGATCGCCTGGGCGAGCTCGGTCACTGCGCCAAACGGCACGAGGAGGCCCGTTCGCCCAGCTTGAATCACGTCGGGCACGCCACCGGCGCGGGCACCGATCACCGGCAGGTCATAGCACCACGCTTCCAAAAAGACGATCCCGAATGAATCGGTCCGCGACGGGAGCGCGAAGACGTTGGCTGCGGCCAAAGCATCGAGTTTGACCGCGTGCGGCGCGGCTTTGATGAGGGTAATCCGCGCCTGCGTGCTGGGTGCCAATTGTGCCCAATAGTGCTCGAACTGCGCCAACGTGGTCGAAGCAATTAGCACCAGTTGAGCAGTGCAACCGGCGGCCCACAGCTGTTCCATCGCTTCGATCAGATGCATCGTGCCTTTGTCATAGGCTGTGGTCCCGATCGACAGCACAATCGGCGCTTGGATGCTATGTGCTTGGCGGAAGCGCTGAGCATCGCCGCCAACGAGCGTCTCGGGCTTAACCCAGCAACCAACTTCACGAATGCGTGTTGCAGGGACGCCGGCATGTGCCAGAAAACGTCCTTCGCTCGGTGTTTGCACAATAACTTGATCAGCTTGCTGGAGCAGGTCGATCTGGTAGGGCTGGCTATAGTAGCGTACGATCTGGCGGTTCCCCAGCTCACCAAGATGTACAAACGGGACACACACATGGGGAATCCCACGCCGCCGCGCGAAGTGGGCCGCCGGCACAATGGTAAAGTCCAGTGTGATATTGCACGTTGCGACGATGTCGAAAGGCTCCCAGGTGGTCTTGAGATAGTGCTCTAGCGCGGGTACACGGGGCGTCAAGCGTGCCAACGCCCGTACGAGCAGTAACGTCCCTGGTAAGCGTCCGAGCTCAACCATCAGGCGATGTAGGATGGGATAGATGAGCGGTGGTCCAGGCAGGCGTACCACCGGGAAGCGCCGAATCGCGACGCCACAGTGCTGCTCCTGGAGCTGATCGATGCGGCGGCGTCCCCTAGCCCAAAAGTGATCGAGATCCCAGGCATCGGTCGTTAACACGGTGACTTCGTGTCCGTCGGCCGCAAATTGCTCGCTCAACTCTTTGAAATACAGTTCCGAGCCGCCGACATAGGGATAGTAGCGCTGGACGACATGCAAGATTCGCATGCCGGAGATGGTACGCGGCGCACATCTTTCGTGCAACATGGAACTAGTGCGGATTCGTGCCTACAGAGGGATGATTTCGGCCTCAACAGCACCGTGATCGATGTGCAAGACTGCCACCGATAGGCGACCGCCGAAGCGTGGGCGTCCTGCCGCACCGGGGTTCAGGAAGAGGACACCTGCCTGTCGTACGAGCAGGGCATGATGGCTATGGCCAAAGATATACACATCCGGGCGTGGCTCCGGCAAGCGCTGCACCAGCTTGGCCGGTTTAGCGCCAACGTGGGTCATGAACAGCTGTACGCCGCTAACCAACAACTGTTGCACTTCTGGCAAACGTTGTGCCCACGGCTTGCCCGCATCGATATTTCCCCGTACGGCCGTTACCGGTGCGATCATCGCGAGTTCGTCAATGATCGCTGGTGCTCCAACATCGCCGGCATGCCAAATCTGGCTGACGCCCATGAACACTGTATGCACGCCTGGATGGAGTACGCCATGCGTATCGCTCACAATGCCGATACGTAGAGGGACCGCTTGATCTGAAATCATGCGCTCATCTTTATGACGCCTATCTTACATCAGTTCGGGATAGCGACCTCAAGGTGAGCTACGCCCCGTCCTCATGCTCTTTGTCGTGGTGTGGTACATTGACCGCATTAACGCCAAAGTGTAACTGGGAGGTCTCCGATATGAAGATCGGTATTCTTACGGGTGGGGGCGATGTTCCAGGGTTAAACCCTGCGATCAAAGCTGTGGTGTATCGGGCAATTGATGAAGGTCACGAAGTCGTTGGTATCCGGCGCGGCTGGGGCGGCCTGTTAGCATTCAACCGGGATGACCCCGAGAGCTTTAACGCCAACCTGATGCCCTTGGATAAGCAAGCTGTCCGCACGATTGATCGGACCGGTGGGACGGTGCTGCATACGAGCCGCACGAACCCTGCTAACGTCAAGCTCCAAGACGCGCCCGAATTTCTCCGTAAGGGGGTAACCGACGATGGAGCGAAGCAGGGCGCGAATACACAAGACTTTACAGGGCACATCTTAAAGAATCTGGAATACCTCGGTATCAACACGCTGATCCCAATCGGTGGCGATGACACCCTCCGCTTTGGAGAACGGCTTCATAGTGAAGGCTTTCCGGTCGTCGCGATTCCCAAAACAATGGATAACGATGTCTATGGTACGGATTATTGCATTGGCTTCAGCACGGCGATCACGCGCAGTGTGCAATTTATTCACCAGTTACGGACCAGCACCGGCTCGCATGAGCGGATTGCCGTTGTTGAACTGTTTGGGCGTAACTGTGGTGAAACGAGCCTGATTAGCTCCTATCTGGCCAGTGTGGATCGGACGATTATTTCAGAGGTGCCGTTTGATCCAGAGCGCTTGGCTACACTGGTGATGGAGGACAAAGCGGCCAATCCGAGCCACTATGTCATGGTCACCATTAGTGAGGGATCGCAGATGGTCGGCGGCAAAGTTATGGAAAAGGGCGAAGCTGACGCCTACGGTCACCAGAAACTAGATGGGATTGGCCAGGAGACCGGTGCAGCGCTGAAGCAGTTGACCGGGCAACATATCATTAACCAGCAGCTTGGGTATCTCATGCGCTCCGGTGCGCCGGACTCGCTTGACCTGATGGTCGCGGTTAACTTTGCCAATATGGCGATGGACTTGATCGAAGATGGCACGAGCGGGCGTATGGTGGCCTTGCGGGATGGCTCATATACCCATATCCCCATGAGTATGGTCATAAGCGGAACGAAGCGGGTCGATGTTGACGAACTGTATGATGTACATGCGTACCGGGCGAAAGTGCGGCACGTGTTAGGGAAGCCGATGTTCCTGTATTAATACGGGTGGGATACGTCATGGAGATCCTCTTGGAAACCGAACGTTTAATGTTGCGTCAATTTACTGTCGACGATGTTGACCTGCTATGGGCCCTGGACAACGACACCGAGGTGATGCGCACGATTAATGGTGGTGCGGCGGTAGCACGCGATGTCATCCGCGAGCAAACACTGCCGCGCTTCTTGGCATCCTATGATCGCGAGGAGCACTATGGCGTTTGGGCAACGCTCGAAAAGGCGAGTGATCGTTTTCTGGGCTGGCTCTGGTTCAAGCCAGCCTCAGAAAGCCTTAATATTCGACCGACGACCACTGATCCACATATCATCGAGATTGGCTGGCGGCTGCACCAGTTTGCCTGGGGCCACGGTTATGCACCGGAAGGTGCTCGGGCGTTAATGCGACAGGGTTTTGTCGCGGGTGACGTACAACAGGTGGTGGCCCACACGCTGGCCACGAATACGAAATCGATTCGGGTTATGGAAAAGGTCGGCTTACGCCTCATCCATACGTTTATTTACGAGGGCACGCCCGGTGCGTGGCATGTCGGACAGGCTGCGGTGACCTATGGGGTAAACCGGGACGAGTGGCTGCAAGACGAGTAACGAGTGCTGAGGACTGAGGACTGAGTGGACAATCAGCGTGTAGTCTAAACGCCGCGCGTCTGCAGGTGGGCGAGCACTGCTGCTCGTACCTCTGCCGAGCTTAATACGGTCGTGTCTAGGACCAGCGTAGCGTGCTCCCGCGCATCCTTGAGCCGTTGAAGCTGCTCGTGGTAGAGCCAAAGTGGGAAATCGTGTCCACGTCGGATGCTGATGACGTCCGGTGCGGCATCCAGGAAGATCAGGGCGGCGGCCTCACCGCCATGCTGCCAGAGATCACGAATGATCGAATGCTCCTGTGCCACAGCCCGCACCGTGTAGCCAGCACCTCGTAGTGCAGCGGCCAGCGTCGTTTTGCCCGCGCCACATGGACCAACTACGACCACATCCATCAACTGCGGCCCCTGCGCTCCATGGGAAAGGTCACGACCATACGTCGGATCTTAAGTTGATCGTCCGCTGTTGGGACAATGCCGAGCACGATTACCGACATGTCGTCATTAGGCCGTCCTTGATCCAATGTAATCGCGCGATTCAAAATGGCATCGGCTACCTCGTTGGCCGTGGGGTAGTCGCCAACTGGTAGTGCTGCCAGATAATTCGGTAGATCGATCGCCGCGCCATAGCGCGAACCGGCTTGAAAGATGCCATCGGTAAAGGCGACGATATAGGTTTCGCTTTGGATCTCGTGCTGTGAAATAATCGGTTTGGTATTGGGATACAGTCCGATTGAGGTCGATGGCTCGTTGAAGGTCGTTAAGCCAGCCGGAGTTACCACATAGAAGGGACAATGATTATTACGCGACATTAGCACTGACTGGGCATCAAAGTCGACCGACATTATATTGAGTGTCGCCGACACCTGGCCATTGCGGTAGCCATACAAATAATCATGAACCGCGCGGGCGACGGCCCCATCACGCGCGCCATCCTTAAGCATCGCAACCGCTCGCGCTGTGACCAGATTGCTCAGCGTTTTGGCGCCGCGTCCCGTCCCTTGACCGTCGGCCATTACAAAAGAAAAACCACCGCGTGGACGCTCGATGACTTCGACCGTGTCACCACTTTCAGCGGAAGCATACTTGCTGATCTTAGCCACCGCTACCTGAAGCTCCAGCATGCTGCTCCTCATTGCTTGCCACTAACGTCCAAAAATAATACCACATCCGTTACCTAAGCCAGAATTGACAGCGACCTTTGAGTCCCCGTATCATAGCTGACGCCGTGTTGGCTTGTGCAAGCATGAGGAAACTGATGCACCGTGCATATCATCGCTGGGATAGCCCCGCGCTCAATCGCCCGATGGAACTTCTCGTGTTTGGCCATGCCGGTGCCCCTGTCATCGTATTCCCTACATCACAAGGTCGTTACTATGAATACGAAGACCGGGGTATGGTTGCTGCGCTCAGCCATCATCTCGATCAGGGCTGGATTCAATTGATCTGCCTGGATAGCGTCGATGCTGAAAGCTGGTATTGCGACTGGGCACATCCGCGTGGGCGTCTGCATCGTCACGACCAGTATGAGCAGTATGTGCTAGGCGAGGTGCTGCCCTTCGTGCGGTCTCAAAACGATAATCACTTCACCATGACCCATGGCTGCTCATTTGGTGCGTCGCATGCGATGCTCTTTGGCCTGCGGTATCCCCAAGTCTTTAACCGGGTATTAGCCTTCTCGGGCTTCTACGATATGCGCCGCTTCTTGGACGGCTACCATGACGAGGAAGTGTATTATCACAATCCGGTCGAATTTATCGAGGGGCTCCAAGAAGGCCAGTTGCTGCAAGATTTGCGGCGGCTCGATATTATCATGGCCACCGGCAGGGACGATGGTGCTGCCTGGACGAATCGCCTCCTGGACGACGCGCTTTGGAGTAAACAGATTGGCCATGCAATGCGCTGGTGGGACGGCTGGTCGCATGACTGGCCCTACTGGAGCAAGATGATTCAGCAGTATATCAACGGACACGACTAACGCTGGTCTCGCCGCCAGCGGCATGGCTCTGGTGATGTACTATATTGCTATTGAAGGAGGTAGGTGTTGACCAAGAAGATAGGTATTCTGGTTGGTCGTGAGTGGTCGTGGCCGCCGGCCTTTATCGAGGAAGTGAATCGCCGCGATGAAGGTGTGACGGCGGAGTTTGTGATGCTTGGTGGTACGCGGATGGCCGAGCCCTGCCCGTATGATGTGCTCATTGATCGTATCTCACACGAAATCCCTTACTACCGTGCTTATCTTAAAACGGCAATGATGGATGGCACGATCGTGATCAACAATCCCTACTGGTGGAGCGCCGACGATAAGTTTACCGGTGCCAGCTTGGTAACGAAGCTGGGGATTGCTCATCCGCGCACGGTGGCCCTGCCGACCCACTCCTACGTCGAAGGTATCGTGCACGATGAGTCGTTGCGCAATCTGGTTTATCCTATTCCGTGGGATGAGCATATCGAATACGTCGGTGGCTTTCCGCTCATCCTCAAACCGGCGTGGGGCGGTGGCTTTAAGAGCGTCTATAAAGTTAATAACCACCAAGAATTGTGGGAGGCGTATAACCAGACCGGCACCGAATGTATGATGCTCCAGGAGTACATTGCGTGGGACAAGTATGCGCGCTGCTTGTGTATTGGCCAGGACAACATCATGCCGATCAAGTTCGATGCCAATGCGCCCTGGCCCCATCGCTACTTCGACGAGCCCGACTTCCTCACGCCGGAAGAGCGCGAGCGCGTCGTCGGTGACGCTCACAAGATCGTCAAAGCCTTGGGCTATGACATGAACACCGTCGAGTTTGCGCTCAAAGATGGCGTGCCGTACGCGATCGACTTCACCAATCCGGCACCCGACTTCGACGTCAATTCGTTAACACAGCGCTACTTCGATTGGGTGGTGAACGCAATGGCCGATCTGTGTATTGCCAAAGCTAAAGCTGGACGGCACGTCCCGGCAGAGTTGCATTGGAGCGCGCTCATCAATCCCGAGACCATACATCAGGCTGCACCAAAAGCAAGCGCGCCGCGCAAACGGCGTACGCTGCATGCGGCTGAGACCGAGGCGGCCAGCACGACGGCAACTACTACCGATGCCCCTGTCGCACCCAAAACGCGCGGTCGTAAAGCCCGACCATTGTAAAGGCGCCGTCGCTCGTAAGGACAAGGACCACTGCTGGCAGCATGGTGCGTGAACAAGCGCCGTGCTGCCATTGGGACCGAAGGAGAGCTGGATGCTTGAAGAAGCTATCGCCCACTACCATGAGTTGCTTGATGCGGAGACTGCTGAAGCCAGCCAAATATGCTTGACCGACGGTCTCCGTGAGCGTAACTTATTTTTTGGTAACCGCCCACTGGCAACGGTGCTACGACCACGCTTCGTCACAGCGGAACAGTATGATCTGCTACGTAGTGCCTGCGGCCTTGCTGCAACGGCGATGCGCCGACTGGCTGCAGCAATGCTCATTGATCCCTCGATCCAGGCCGACCTTCAGTTAACTGCTGGCGAGCAGGCGCTGATCGCCATGGACCCCGGCTATGAGGAGCCAAGTGCCCACTCGCGGATGGATACCTTCCTGACCTTGGACGGCTCGTCGCTACGTTTCGTGGAGTACAACGCCGAAAGCCCGGCGGCCATCGCTTATGAAGACGAGCTCGCGGACATCTTTCTCCATTTGCCGGTTATGCAGCGCTTCGGCGAACGCTATGTGGCCGCAAAGCTGCCGGCCCGCCACCAGTTGCTCCAAACACTACTCGATGCCTGGCAGGCCTTCGGCAACACGCGCGCCCCACTGATTGCAATTGTGGATTGGAAGGGACTGCCCACGCACTCCGAGTTCCTCTTATTTCAGCAGTATTTTCATGAGCGTGGACTAGAGGCGATTATTTGTTCGCCGGACGAACTGGAATGGAGCGCCGGCCAGCTGTATGCACGTCTTGCAGACCGGCGCGTACCGGTTGACCTGGTGTATAAACGGGTGCTGACGAGCGAGTTCCTGACGCACTATGGTGACCACGCGCTCGAACACCCACTCGTACAGGCCTATGCCAGCGGCAAAACCTGTGTCGTCAATTCCTTCCGTGCCAAACTCCTGCACAAGAAGTCGATCTTTGCGTTGCTGACCGACGACCGATTTCAGCATCTGTTTACGCCGGAGCAACAGGCAGCGATCACGAAACACGTGCCGTGGACGCGGCTGGTACGTCCCGGTTCCACCACCTATGAAGGTGCCACGATCGATTTACTTAGCTGGGTCAGCGCTAACCAGGAGCGCCTATTGCTCAAGCCGAACGATGAATATGGCGGCAAAGGCATTTTGATCGGCTGGGAAACCGACGCGGCAACCTGGGCACAGGGGCTCAAGGATGCCCTGCATAGCCCATCAGTCGTGCAGGAACGCGTTGAGATCGCCTACGAAGAGTATCCTTCTGTGATCGATGGTCAGCTCCAGATCGGGCGACGGCTCGTCGACAGCGATCCATTCCTCTTTGGCAGTGAGGTCACCGGCTGCTTGACGCGGCTGTCAACGGTCACATTGCTCAATGTCACAGCTGGCGGCGGCTCAAGCATTCCGATGTTTGTGCTTCGCAAACGCGAAGCCGAAGTTAAATAGCCCCTATGTATGAGCAGGAAAGGCCGAGCGATGACAGTATTTGATCCTCAATCACCTGACTTCCCCTTTACGATTGGCATCGAAGAAGAGTATCAGGTCGTTGATCCCGAAACACGCGAGCTTCGTTCCTATATTACCCAGATTTTAGATCGTGGCCGGCTCATCCTCCACGAACAGATCAAGCCGGAAATGCACCAGAGCATTGTTGAAGTCGGTACGCAGCCCTGCTACACGATTCAGCAGGCACGTGCCGAGGTTACGCGTCTGCGCGGCACGATTGCCAGTCTCGCAGCGCAGCATAACCTCCGGATCGTAGCCGCAGGGACTCACCCAATCTCTTCATGGGTCGATCAGGAAATTACCCCTTTCGAGCGCTACAAGGGCGTGGTCGAGGAAATGCAGCAGTTGGCGCTCCAGCTGCTTATTTTCGGGATGCACGTGCATGTCGGCATGCCTTCCAACGATACCGCGATCGAGGTCATGAACGTCGCACGTTATTTCCTGCCACACTTGCTCGCGCTCTCGACTTCGTCACCCTTCTGGATGGGCCGCCATACCGGTTTTCATTCCTATCGTGCTTCGATCTTTTCCAACTTCCCGCGCACCGGTATCCCGCCATCATTTCACTCCTACCGGGAGTTTGAAGACTATGTCGATATCCTGGTCTCGACCGGCTCGATCGATAATGCCAAGAAGATTTGGTGGGATATGCGACCACATCCAACCTTCGGCACGTTAGAATTTCGTGTTTGTGATATCGTAACGCGCGTTGACGAATGTATTGCCTTGGCGGCCATGATTCAAGCAATTGTCGTCAAGCTATACTCGATGTTCGAGACCAACACGACCTTCCGTGTTTACCCCCGCGCTTTGGTTAACGAGAATAAATGGCGGGCACAGCGCTATGGCCTTGATGGCAAGATGATCGATTTTGGCAAGCGCAAAGAAGTCGAAGCCAAAGCCCTGATGTATGAGCTCGTAGCCTTTGTTGATGATGTCCTTGATCAGTTGGGCAGCCGCCAGGATGTTGAGTATATTCTCAAAATCGTTGAGAACGGCACAAGCGCGCAACGTCAGGTCGCGATCTTCAATCAGACCAATGATTTAAAGGACGTTGTCGACAACTTGATGGTCGAAACCATGGAAGGCATACCGCTCGTCAGTCTCGGCTAAAAGCGCGCAGGTGGTGGGTTTGCCGACCCGCCACCACTTTTCTTCTGCTAATCCCGCAGCAAAAAGCGTAGGGCATCCGGCAAGCGTTGTGCCCAGGCTGCCTCGTTGTGGACGCCTTCGGGAGCCTCGACATACAGGAGGTCGTGTCCCACGCGGTAGCCTTTTTTTTGTAGGAGTTGGTATAACCGCCGAGCGCTTAGCAAGGAACGACTGAGCTCGCCAGGTGCTAGACGACTCAGGGTGGAAGGCGGGCCTTCGCGACCGCCCATGTCAAGATACAGCCTGCCCGGCTGGAAGCGCGCTTTGGTTATATAGGACGTGATCGCGCCTTGCGCGAACCACAGCGATGGACTCATCACGCCTGTAAGCCCAAAGGTGGTGGCATAACGGAAAAAACCATACAAGCTAATGAGACCGCCCATCGAAGAGCCGATGAGCCCGGTATGCTCGCGCTCCGGCAACGTCCGAAAATCGTGGTCGATTAGCGGCTTTAGCGTTTCCATAATATATTGCAGATACAAATTACCCTTGCCGCCTCCAAAATGCGCATCATTAAACGGGCTATACTCCTTGATACGCTGGGCTCCCATGTTGGGAATACCAACGATAATGGCCGGCAGTCCTTCCTGGCTGAGCAGCTGTAACGTTTCGTCAACATGCCACTCCCCGGCATAGCTGGTCGCTACATCGAACAGGTTTTGCCCATCATGCATGTAGATCACGGGATAATGCTGGTTGGTAGACGCATACTCCGGTGGCAGTGCGACCAGGATCGGGCGCTGATTTTGGAGTTGTGGACTCCAGACTGCGTCGTCTTCGAGCAGCAAACCGGTAATGTTATGGAGGCCATTAGGCTCAACATAGGTATGCCAAGTCACGATGTGGTGATCTCCCCCTGGCTACTCTGCGGTAGCTCCTTGCGCCGGCGATTTGCACTGCTGGGGATATGCGAGCATACTATCAACCCTGGAACGATGGCAACATTGTGATATATCATCATAATCACTTCAAATACACCTAATGGCCGTCCTTGTCAAATATCCGTAGAGCTATGCGAGGGATTTCCTATGACTGAAGCGCCGCTGCTCACCATCCTGTGCCTGGCAAGTTACGAAAAAGGGGTCGATTTCATGCGTGAGTGCCACGAGCACGGTTGTCGCGTTTTGCTGCTCACACAATCGCATCTGGCCGATTCTGCTTTTTGGCCGCGTGATGCCATCGATCACTTCTTTTATATGCCGGATATGTATAACCGGCAGGATGTGGTGTATGGGGTGAGTTATCTGTCACGTACGGAAACGATTGATCGTATTGTCGCGCTTGATGATTTCGATGTCGAGATGGCCGCCGCCCTGCGTGAGCACCTACGTATTCCAGGGATGGGCGACTCGACCGCGCGTTATTTTCGTGACAAGCTGGCGATGCGGGTCAAGGCGCGGGACGAGGGCATCCTGGTCCCCGAGTTTATGCATGTGCTTAACTATGATCACTTGCGCGGCTGGATGGAGCGTGTCCCGCCGCCATGGGTGCTGAAGCCACGCTCGGAAGCTTCTTCGGTCGGCATCAAAAAGATTACCGAAAGTGAGCAGCTATGGCGCACGCTTGATACGTTGGGTGATCGCCAATCCTTTTATGTGTTAGAGAAATATATCGATGGGGACGTGTACCATGTCGATTCTATCGTCGTAGACCGTGAGGTTGTTTTCGCCGAAACTCATCGCTACGCGCATCCATTGCTTGACGTAACACATGGTGGTGGCATTTTCTGTAGCTCAACCCTACTCCGCGGCTCGGAAGATGAGCGCGCGCTCCATGACCACAACCGCCACCTGCTACGGTCACTGGGCCTCGTGCGTGGTGTTTCGCATACCGAATTCATTAAAGGCCGCAACGGCGAATTTTATTTTCTGGAAACCTCAGCACGGGTGGGTGGTGCCTATATTCCGGAGATGGTCAAAGCGGCGACCGGTATAAACCTGTGGCGGGAGTGGGCACGCATTGAGATCGGCGGTCGTAAGCAGCCCTACAGCGTGCCGGTGCCGCGCCACGATTATGGAGGTATTCTGATCAGCCTGGCGCGTCAAGAGCATCCCGATACGTCAGCCTATCAGGATCAAGAGATCGTCTGGCGGCTCGACAAGCACCATCATGTGGGTTTGGTCGTCGGCTCGCCCGATCCCGACCGGGTTCAATGGTTGCTGGCTGAATATAGTCGCAGGATCGCCAACGATTTCTATGCTTCTCAGCCTGCACCCCAAAGACCTACGGCCTAGCTCGGAGCGAAGACCGTCCCATCTGAGGCGAACTCCTCATGGGCTTGCTAGCACGTGTTCAATGGCCGCTGGGAGTTGTAGCGCGGAGCCGGGACCGCCCAGCCAGGCGAGAAACTCGATGTTGCCAGCGGCACCCGTCACCGGGGAGCGGACGAGGCCGTGCGGCGACAACCCATGCTCCTGCGCCCATTCGAGGATCGAATGCAGCACGGCGCGGTGTACGTCGGGGTCACGCACAACGCCGCCACTCCCCACGGCGTTAGGTCCGGCCTCGAACTGCGGCTTGATTAGCGCCACAATCCAGCCATCGGGTCGTAGCAAGGCTTGCATGGCCGGTAGCACGAGCCGCAGACCAATAAATGACACGTCAACCACCCCAGCGTCGGCTAGCTGTCCATCCGGTAGGGCCTGGAGATGGCGAATATGGGTGCGTTCAAGCACCGTAACACGCGGATCGATCCGTAGGCGATAGTCGAGCTGTCCATAGCCTACGTCGATAGCATAAACGCCGGCTGCACCGCGTTGTAGCAGCACATCGGTAAAACCACCGGTACAGGCGCCCACATCCAGGAAACACCGGCCGCTCACGTCCAAACCAAAGCTAGCGAGGGCATGTGCGAGCTTAAGGCCGCCTCGCCCGACGTAGGGCAAGCCGCTGCGCACCTCAAGCTCGGCATCAAGGGCCACTTGCTCACCCGCCTTGGTCCGCTTTTGCCCTTGAACATAGACCTGACCGGCGAGGATCAGCCCCTGAGCTTTACTCCGGCTTTCCACCAGCTCGCGCTCAACCAGTAATAGATCGAGCCGCATTTTTGGTACCGCTGCCATGTGACCATTATACCCGTGTGCTAGGGACAGCAGCATCCTGTGAATGGTTAAGACCAAAGTCGCACGAGCAACACCTTTCCTGCCAGGCATGTTGGTAGCATTCTTAGCCTATAATGGTAGCGTAGCTCGTAATGCTTCGTTGTCAGCATAGGTGTTCCATGAAATCACAGCGCTTTGCTCAGTTTGCCTGGATCGTTGTGGCCTATAATGTGTTGGTCGTGCTCTGGGGTGCTTTCGTTCGTGCGACGGGCTCCGGGGCTGGGTGCGGCAGTCACTGGCCGCTCTGCAATGGAGTGGTTGTGCCACAATCACCGCAGGTTGCGACGCTGATCGAATTTGGTCACCGGCTGACGAGCGGTCTGTCGATCCTCCTGATTGCGATGTTGGCGGTATGGGCTTTTCGGCTTTATCCCAAGCGCCATCGGGTGCGACGTGCGGCGGTGTGGTCGGGCTTTTTTATTTTTACCGAAGCACTGATCGGCGCGGGGCTCGTCTTGTTTAGCCTGGTAGCCCATAACGAATCGGTGGCGCGCGTGTGGTCACACGCAGCGCATCTGGTTAACACCTTCGTGCTGATCATGGTACTTACGCTCACGGCCTGGTGGGCGAGTGGCGGTAAGCCGGTACGTTTACGCGGTCATGGATCGGTTGGTGCCTTGCTGAGTGTTGCACTGCTTGGCACGCTCCTGCTGGGGGCGACCGGTGCGATCACGGCACTGGGCGATACGTTGTTTCCATCGGCCACCTTGAGTGCCGGGATTGCACAGGATTTTTCAGCCACCTCCCACTTCTTGACACGGCTGCGCGTTATTCATCCGGTGCTAGCTATCACGCTCGGCGTGTATATCGTCGTCGTAGCCCGCATCGTGAGTTCTATGCGTCCGAACCCGGATACCCGGCGTTTCGCCCGTCTCCTCATCGGGCTGTTTGGGATGCAGTTTGTGATCGGCATGGCTAACGTCGGTCTGCTGGCTCCTATCTGGATGCAGCTGATCCACCTTTTAATGGCCGATCTCTTGTGGATCGCACTTGTACTGCTTGGTGCCTCCGCGATGCTGGCAGAAGAAGTCCCGGCTGCCGGCGTTGCGGCTGCGGGTGAACGTGCTGGCGGAGTCGCTATCCCAACCCCGTGATGGTAGGCATCACCGGCGAACCCTTGGTATGAGTGGGACCGGCAATTGTTACAGTTGAACTCGATTCTGTTACATGTAACATCCTCCGTTTGTTACAATCCCCGTTCAATTTGTTACATGTAACACCCGATTTGTTACAGTTGAACGAGACTTTGTTACATGTTACTGTTACACGCATTTGCCGTGTTGTTCGTTACAAAGTATTGGAGTTGGTAAGGACGGCTTTTCCGCCGCAGGACAAGGATGAAGGGGGTATAGTGTAACACAAGTGTTCGAAAAAGCAAGGGCCACAAAGTGATGAAAGTATGATGCAGGACGAGTGCACGATTATTGAGGTGCTGACGAGTTGTCCCACGCCTGAGCAGGTTTTGGCTCTATGGACGGCATCATACGCTGGTATCAGGCTCGTCCTCAACCATTTGTTTCTGAAAATCCACTGCCTGTTCGGGATACAAAGCTGCCTACTTGCCCCAAAACAAATACAGTGACATAACGAAGTCCGTTACGGTCACAAACGAGTGTGCATACTTATGGATCGACGAGCAAGCGCTGAATGTCTTCGTTCGGGCGAAGCTGTTGCTCCTGCACCTGTCCATCGGCTGCATTGAAGGCCACAATCGTATCTGCTGGTAGGACACCTTGCGTACTCGCCGTATACATCAGAGCTGCAGCGTAGATCGTCGTCCCATCCGCGCTGATCGTACAAGTTGCGATAGGCTCCTCGTAGCGAAATTGATGGACCTGCCAGGTATGAGTGTCGATGACACGAAACAAACTTGCGCTATCGTTACCAGAAACTCGGATATTTTGTGCTACCACCAACGTTGCTCCATCGCTTGAGAGTGCGACAATCGGCTGGGGCGATACCGATCCATCTTGACCCAACGGTATCTCACGGGACACCACACGCTTAACAGTGTCAAAGATGATCATTTTTTGTGCTGCTGTAACGAGGTACAACCAGTGGTCATCCGCCGAAACAACACTGCTCTCCCATATGTGCATGTTGAGAGGTTGGGGATACTCAATCTGTTGGGTGCCGGTGTTAAGGATGCGGAGTTGGCCAAGGCATAGCATATAAACATGGTTGCCAGTGCGTGGACGCATAAATTGTGGCGCGATACAACCGGGTAGCTTCACTGTCTCCGCCAACAGGTGTCCATTCGTTGTATCAACGATTTGCAGCCAGCCCGGGCCATTCTCACCATTCGCTTGCAGGAAGCTCGCGATGTACAGCCAGCGATCATCGGGTGACGTGACGAGTGTAGATGGACCACCAGGCATGTGGCCTGGGCTGTCTTGAACAGTAACTTGCCAATCCTGGTTGCCCAACTGTGCATCGTAAGCAGTAACATGTTGACCATCTGCAACGTATAAACGCGTTGTATTGGCAGAAAGAACGGCATCATAGCTCGTCCCTATAACAAAGCGTGCTTGATGCGATGAGACATCGATTGCAGTCACACGCGCTCCCGTGATATCGCCAACACCTCGTCCTAACACGAGGCTCCCGATGTATAAACGGCGTTCGTCTAGCGCGTGAACGGTTGCAGGTGGTACTGGGAGGTGACCGGTTATGAGTCGTGAGAAAGCATATGGTGAACCACGCCACTGTAGAAGCAACACGCTGAGTATAGCCGTGAATGCGCCCGACAGGATGATCGTGCGTCGCCAGTGTCGCCGTGCTCTGAACGGGGTCGTGCTAAGCTTAAGCTGCGTTCTTGATGTTACACGGAGGACGGCAGCATCAGGAGGCACCGGCAATTGCGCTAATAGGGTACTTGTTCGGATGTCACGTTTCCATTGTGCAGCACAAGCTGGACACGTGTTCACATGGAGTTGAACTTCGCGCTCTTGAGTTGCTGACAGGTCATGGCGGGTTGCGAGCAATATAACGATGTTGCGGCAGTTCATATATCATCTTCTTTCTTATAGAACGCTTGGAACCGCTTACGGGCACGCGAGATCCGCATCCGCACGGCAGGAGTTGCTTCGCCGGTTTGGGCCGCGATTTCCGCACAGGTAAGACCGACATACTCATAGAGCAGTAATGCCTCGGCATCTTTGGCTTTCAGATGAGCTAAGCAGCGTCTCACATTTTGGGCCGTACCAACCGAGTTTTCAAAGGCTGGTAGGCGTAGGTACAGGTTCAGTGGCAGCCAGCGAAAGCGGTGCTGGCGTTGTAGGGCGTTGAAGGCGAGATTCGTAGCAATGCGGTGGAGCCAGGCAAAGGGATGTTCTGGTAGCGCTTTGGTGGCCGGATAGCCGCTGAGAGCATTGAAGGCACGCAGAAACGTATCCTGGAGGAGATCGGCTGCAAGCTCTTCATCGTTGAGCAACCGGAGGAGGTAGCGGGCCAATGGGATGCGGTAGGCCACGAACCACTGGGCAACGATGTGCTGCCGGTCATGTGCCTCAAGTGCTGGTGTGACATCCAAGCATGGCCTCCTGGGTCCAAGGTTCTACCTATAAAGACAGTCGAGGCGTGTTTAATGTAACAACTTGGTAGAATAACAGCCACGCTGCGAGAAAAAGGGTTAGATCGCTGCGTAGTGTTTCAATGAGCATGCAAGGGCATCTATGAATTCTCTGGGTCGGCCGTTTCTGGGCGCAATGGATGTCCAAGCTATGATAACCTTGCTCATACGAGTGCGGACTGCCGGTCACATCGCCGAATGTCCGACAAGCTTGCTCTTGCTCCGGCTCAATTTGTCTTGCTATCGCAAGGTATCGGGATAGGACTGTTGTTATGCCTCTAGAACCTTGGAAGACGCTTGCGCGGCGCACAATCCTTCGTCACAGCAAGTTTCTGACAGTTGAAAGTCATATTATCCAGTTACCTGATGGTCATATTATCTCCGACTGGGCATGGCTGCTCATGCCTGACTTCGTCAACGTGCTCCCGCTCACTATTGAGAACACTTTTCTCTGCTTTCGCCAGACTAAATACAGTGTGCATGGCGTATCTTTAGCTCCTGTCGGGGGCATGCTTGAGGGAGATGAGGCTCCGCTACCTGCTGCACAGCGGGAACTCCTCGAAGAGACGGGCTATGAAGCGAGTGAGTGGATCGATTTGGGACAGTACCAGGTTGATGGCAATCGAGGTGGTGGTATTGGCTACATGTTTCTAGCGAAAGGGGCACGTCGGATCGGTGAAGCAAACGCGGATGACCTCGAAGACCAAGTATTACTGGAGCTTAGTCGCGCTGATCTCGAAGCTGCACTGCTGGCGGGCGAGTTCAAAGTACTCTCGTGGGCAACAGTAGTGGCATTAGCGTTAGTTCGCCTGGGTCTGTGAGCGTCGTGCATATTTTGTCTATACCTACCAAGCTTTGTCGGAATCACGACGCCGACTAATGGTGTTACCAAGCGCCGCTGGCACTATCACCTAGATGAGGGCATCAAATCCAAGTGCAAATTCGATGGCAGTACGCACCTCGCGCATTTTCGCGACTGACAGGTGCATGATGAATGAGCCGAGATTAGCCTTCTGCACCCCAGTGTTGCTCATCAGTCCATACGTCAAACTCATCCGGTGTGACCGGATACTGCGCGTAGCCCCGCGCGTGCTGATGTTCCAGCTGTTGTAAAGATCATCCTCACTCAGGTACCTAGAAACAGATAAAGTGACATAACAAAGCCCGTTGCGATCACAAACGAGCGTACATAGGCCGGCTTGATACGGCGGGCAAAGGCTGCCCCGCCGTAGCCGCCGACGATTGCGGCGACTGCCATCAGCAACGCAACCGGCCAGTTAACGAGATGCGCGACAACGAAGGTCACGACCGCAATGCCGTTGATCAGCATCGCTAGAACGGTCTTGACAGCATTCATCTCATGAATATTGGTCAGCCCCATCAGCCCGAGTGTGGCCAGCATCAGAATGCCAATGCCACCGCCAAAGAAGCCGCCATAGATCGAGATAATCAACTGCAAAAAAATAACCCAGACCCGTTGTCCCCTAGTGCTCGGGGCGTTGCTAGCTTGGTCGCGTCGTACATAGCGGTTGATGCGTGGGCTGAGTGCAAACAAGATTGTTGCGACGAGGAGCAAATACGGTAGCATCGCTTTGAACACATTGGACGGTGTTTTGAGTAACAGCAGTGCACCGATCAAGCCGCCGATGAGGCTGATACCGGCCAGCAAACGTACCAAGCCGCCCTGTTGTTGCAATTCACGGCGATACGCCCCGACGCTTGCGATCGAGCCTGGCCAGAGCGCGACGGTGCTGGTGGCGTTGGCGATCCGCGCGTCCAAGCCGACGATCAAAAGCGTCGGCACGGTGAAAAAGCTCCCGCCACCGCCAACCGCATTTAAAGCACCCGCAATTAAGGCTGCCACAAAAGGCAACACATACTGTACCAACGTGCTTGTCTCCTCTCCTAGGTGTAAACGATTACGCGTGCACCGCGCGTATTATAGACGCAAACGCAGCCATACAGCCGCGTGGTATCATCAAGGCAAAGTGAACAGGGTGGAAAGATGAACGCGCCAGTTGTGAGTGATATTGTTGAGCGTAATCCAGGTACAGCATTCGATCTAGGGGTCGTGCAAGCGGTCCGGGTTAACCGTAGCGCTGTCGAACGGCGGGCGGCCACAATCCCGATCCGGCGCACAGTCAAGCGCGAATGGCAGGCGGCCTGGTTGTTACGGGCACTCACATGTATCGACTTAACGACGCTGTCGGGCGATGATACGCCCGGTACGGTGCGGCGACTATGTGCCAAGGCGCGCCAGCCGGTGCGTCAAGAGATCTTGGCGGCGCTTGATATGGGCCATGCCGATCTGCATGTTGGGGCAGTCTGTGTCTACCATGCGCTGGTCCCCACCGCCGTTGAGTCGTTGGCCGGTTCCGGTATTCCCGTGGCGGCTGTTTCGACCGGCTTTCCTGCCGGCCTTAATCCTTTTGAGCAGCGGCTGGCCGAGATCAAAGCCTCCGTGGCAGCCGGTGCGCAGGAGATCGATATCGTTATCTCGCGCGCCCATGTCCTCCAGGGTGATTGGCAAGCGTTGTATGACGAAATTCAAGCCTTCCGCACGGCCTGTGGGACGGCCCACATGAAGACCATTCTGGCAACCGGCGAGCTTGGTACTTTGCGGAATGTCGCACGGGCGAGCATGGTCTGTATGCAGGCCGGTGCCGACTTTATTAAAACCTCAACCGGCAAAGAAAGTGTGAATGCGACCTTGCCGGTCAGTCTGGTGATGGTGCGGGCGATCCGTACCTTCTACGAGCAGACCGGCTATTGCGTCGGCTTTAAACCGGCCGGTGGTATCCGCACTGCCAAACAATCCCTGGATTGGTTGAGTTTGATCAAAGAAGAGTTGGGCGACCGCTGGCTGCATGCAGATCTCTTTCGCTTCGGTGCCAGCAGCTTGCTGGGTGACATCGAACGCCAGTTAGAGCATTATGTGACCGGCCACTATGCCTCGCTCGCCTACCAGCCGTTGGGCTAGGAGCACCACGATGCAGATCGCTGAAATCTTTGAGACCATGAGCTATGGGCCGGCGCCTGAAACTGCTAAACCGGCGCTTGACTGGCTCGCTGCGCATGATCGACGCTTCCAACTATTCATCGACAATGGGTGGCGCGATCCGGCTGAAGATGGTTGGTTCACGATCACCAACCCCGCTACCGGTCAGGAGTTAGCCCAGGTCGCACAGGGGAGTGCAGCAGATGTGGGCGCTGCCGTTGCTGCGGCGCATGCGGCGGCTCCCGGCTGGCGGGCACTGCCCGGTCATCTGCGTGCGCGCTATCTGTATGCCCTGGCTCGCCAGATCCAAAAGCAGGCCCGTTTACTGGCCGTGCTCGAAACCTTGGACAATGGCAAGCCGATTCGCGAAACTCGCGATCTGGATATTCCGCTGGTGGCGCGTCATTTTTATTATCATGCGGGCTGGGCGCAGCTGATGGCGACCAGTTTTCCTGACTATGAGCCGGTCGGGGTGATCGGTCAAATCATCCCTTGGAACTTTCCATTGTTGATGCTGGCTTGGAAGGTTGCTCCGGCGCTGGCTATGGGCAACACGGTGGTGCTCAAACCGGCGGAGTACACGCCGCTGACGGCGCTGTTGTTCGCCGAGATCGTAGCGGCGGTCGGCTTACCGCCCGGTGTACTGAATGTGGTGACGGGTGACGGCACGACCGGCGCCTTGCTGGTCGAGCATCCCGACATCGATAAAATCGCCTTTACCGGTTCGACCGAGGTCGGGCGCATTATCCGCCGTACGACGGCCGGCACCGGCAAACGTTTGTCGCTGGAACTCGGTGGCAAGTCGCCGTTTATTGTTTTCGATGATGCCGATCTCGACAGTGCGGTGGAAGGCGTGGTCGATGCGATCTGGTTTAATCAAGGCCAGGTGTGTTGTGCCGGCTCGCGCCTGCTGGTGCAGGAAGGCGTGGCGCCGTTGCTGCATAGCAAGCTACGCGCACGGATGGAACGGTTACGGATCGGCGACCCGCTAGACAAGGCGATCGATATCGGGGCGATTGTCGCGCCGGTCCAGCTTGAGCGCATTAATACCTTGGTACAGCAAGGGGTGGCCGATGGTGCGACGCTGTGGCAACCGAGTTGGGCCTGCCCGACAGAGGGCTCCTTTTTCCCGCCGACCTTGTTCACCGATGTCGCCCCTGCTTCGAACCTAGCCCAGGTTGAAATCTTCGGTCCCGTGCTGGTCAGCATGACCTTTCGCACCCCATCCGAAGCTGTCTTGCTGGCGAATAACACGCGTTATGGGCTGGCCGCCAGCGTGTGGAGCGAAGATATTAACCTTGCGTTGGATGTGGCGCAGGGCATCAAGGCCGGCACGATCTGGATCAACAGCACCAATCTCTTCGACGCGGCAGCGGGCTTCGGTGGCTACCGTGAAAGTGGCTTCGGGCGCGAAGGCGGCAAAGAAGGACTATGGGACTACCTCAAGCTACGTGTGGCTATCAGGGGCGTGGGCATTGCTCCCGTCTCATCCCCAGTCGATCCGGCACCGGTTGCTGGCAGCAATGGTCACGCACCGGCCAGCAATGGTCATCTGCCGGCAGCGCTCTTCGAGAGTGTACCGATTGATCGCACGGCCAAGTTGTATATCGGGGGCAAACAAGCCCGCCCGGATAGCGGCTATAGCCGTCCGATCCATGATCCACAGGGTCGTCTGCTTGGCGAGGTTGGGATCGGTAATCGAAAAGATATTCGCAACGCGGTCGAGGCTGCGCGTAGTGCTGCGGCGGGCTGGGCGAAACAAACCGGCCATGTGCGGGCGCAAATTCTGTACTACTTGGCCGAAAATCTGGCCGTGCGTACTGCGGAGTTTGCGCGGCGGATTGCCGATCAGAGGGGTGCGAGTGAAGCCGATGGCCGGCGTGAGGTTGAAGCGGCGCTCGAAGCCCTCTTTAGCGCTGCTGCATGGGCGGATAAGTATGATGGTGCTGTGCACCAAACACCCATGCGCACCGTCACCCTGGCAGTCCACGAGCCGGTCGGCGTATTGGGTATTGCCTGTCCCGACGCGGCTCCGTTGCTGGCACTGATCGTCTTGGTTGCTCCCGCGCTAGCGATGGGCAACACCGTGGTGGTCATTCCTTCCCCACACGCGCCCTTGACCGCGACTGATTTGTACCAGGTGCTCGAAACCTCCGATCTCCCGTCTGGTGTGCTTAATATCGTCACCGGTGATCGTGATGAGCTCGGCAAAGTGCTGGCCGAGCACGACGATGTTGATGGTGTGTGGTATGCCGGTCCACAGTCTGGGCAGGCGATGATCGAACGAGCTTCGAGCGGGAATATGAAACGTACGTGGACACTGGATGGTGTGGATTGGCAGTCGCCGCCGACCGATGAGATCTTGCGGGCGGCGACGCAGGTCAAAAATATTTGGGTGCCCTTCGGCGCTTAACCCTTTACCGGGTGGTCATGTTCTACTGCGATGCGTGTGCTGAGCCGGTGTTCGCCACCGGTCGGCACTGTCCGCACATCGGGACCGGCATTCGCCGTTTCGACACACACCATGCTGCGATATTCTTCGTCGCCGAAATCGCTCATGCGCTGTGCGGCGGCCTGCCATGGATTCCACACGACTGTTGAGCGACTCCCGGCTGCCGTGATATGTATGCGACGTTGCCACGCGGGATCTTCGATCATACAGCTTCCTGCAGTATCGAGGTAGATCCGGTCGGTCTCTGCATCAATGGTGACGGGTCCAGGCTGCAGCTTGCGGTCGCCGCCGGCGGTCTTGTCAATGTAGGTGCAGCCGCTCAGCCCATCAATCGTAATACCGGCGATGTCGCTCACAGCGAAGTAGCTATGGAGCGCACTCCCACAACTGAAATCCTCTGCTCCTAGGTTCCGCGTGACCAGTTCAACCTGCAACTCGGGACCGACTGTGACGTTCAGGAGTAGTTCAAAGGAATATGGCCAAAGGGTCCGTGTATGCTCGTTATCCACCAGTACCAGTTGAAGTTTTGTGGCTCCACCTTCAATGACTTGCGTGCTGCTGACGCTCCATTCTAGCGTGCGGGCAAACCCATGTTGCGGCTTTGTGGCATCCGTGGGATGCGGCCCGAACCAGGGCCAACAGACTGGAATGCCACCGCGAATCGCTTTGCCCGTAGCATACCCAGCTAACCCACTAACAAACAGTACCGGCTCGGCTCCGTGGGGTTGATAGCTGACAACCTGGCCGCCCTGCAACGCGACGCGTACCGCTGCGTGTGTATTCTTGATATCAGCTACCGCTAAGCCACCCGGACCTTCCGTAAACGATATGTGCTTCGGAAGGGCAAAGTGCGCGTTGAGTTCGGCGAGATCATTCGGCTGCATATGCTTTTGTTCCTCCGCCATCATGCGTAGTCTACGTGGGCTGTCAATGTGAGCCCACAGGACCCTCACCCCGGCCTGTGGGCCACCCCTCTCCCAGTGCGCGGGCGAGGGGAAAGTTGGTGCATACGATCAATCCGGAAGGTTCGTTCGGCCTGTCGCAGGTAACAGTAGGCCCGGAGATAGGTGCTTCCAGCCTGCTCCTGTAGTGTGAGTGGCTGAACCAACCGCTCTTCCAACTGGCCCGCGCCGCCTTTCTCATAGAGCAGGGCGACCGGTTGCCCACGGCTAAGGGCCATCTGCAGCCGGCAACGGATCTCAGCTTCTGCCATTCGTGGCTCCGGCCGAGGCTTGGAACCTCGGCATTCGGTGCCGTTGGACGCCACGTGCATGGCCACTGTGTCATCGGCCAATGTCAGGCCAAGTGCCTGCTGCAAGGCCGGCGTGAGTCCGGCCTGCAACTGCTGTTCTAGTTCGGGAGCCAAGTGGCTCGCCACGGCTGAAGGAGCATGTTCACGGTAAAAGGCATACGCCAGCGCAAGGATGCCGCACTCGCCTTCAGTCAATGGGACCGGAGCTGGCGCAGATACACGAGCACTCCGCTCGGTGGCGATCCCATGGCGTTCGAGTGCCCGGACCAGCGGTGTCACCTCCTCCGGTGCGACCAGCGCCACGCCCGGCGCTACGCGGGTTGTCAGGTGACGGCGCACGCTCGGTTGAGCCGTTGCCCGGTCTAGCAAGGCGGGCGATGCTGCCCGCAGCACGACGGTCGCTTCGATCTGAACCACCGGCGTTGCATCTTCCAGCCCAGCCCGCCAGCCGGCCGGTGCTGGACCAAGCTGTTCATCGAGCACCTGCCACAATCGGTCGACGCCCCAACCGGCGCTGATACCGTGAGCGATGCTAGCGGGCGTGAGCAGATAGTGCGTTTCTACCTCGTCCGCAGCTTGCCAGTGGGCGAAGGGCAGGAGGTGCAACAGGGCGGCATGGCTGCTTGTGTGCGGGATGTATAGTTGACCGGCTGTCCCATACTGCCAGCATTGATCGGCGGGTTGAGCGATGGTGCCGCGTACACAGTGACGACGGGTATGATCAGCTTCCACGGGCCAGCTGATATAGCCCAGCCATGTGAGGGGACCAGCCAGCGCTGCTTGAAAGATCGTGGCGGCACGGCGGCGTTGCCAGGGTACCCGTTGCACGTAGCGAAAGCCATGGGTATGCGCATCGGCCAGCGGTCCCAAGGTTGCGGCAAGCTGGTCATACAGCAGCGTTGTATCGAGCAGCACACCGGCGGGCAAGGCCTCCACCCACGAACATAGCCGGCGGCGCAGCAGCGGCCAGTCAATACCATGCCGATCTGGGAGGAATGGCCTGATCCAGCTATCGGGACGTGGCGACTGGAGCCAAGCCGCCTCTAGTCGAGCGCGTTGCTCGGACAATGATTGCGCGAGAAAGCGCTGGCCAGCTGGCATAAGCACACAGCCGGTGCCATGCTGCGCAACCAATCCCTGATCGCGTAACAATGGGAGCAGCCAGCGGACGAGCGGCCCAAGCTCATCCAGAGTGATTGGCGCGAGGCGGGGAAGCACGTGCCGCAAGGTCACCGCTCGGAGCGACCCATCGGCACACATGGGCAAGGGCTGTTCGGCACAAGCCAGCAAGATCGTTGTCGTAACTCGGAGGACCGGCACCGGAGCGGCGGTCGCAACGTTGCGGCCACTCGGTAGGCATAATGGTTGTGGCATCCAGCGCCGCACCTCGGGTGGCACCAGATAGTGTGCTGGATGGCGTGGTGTCGCCGGACGGGGCAGCAGCCAGCCCAAGAGCACGAGGCGCTCACTCACCGACTGTGGTCGCGGGTCGCGTTCCATCTGCCGCCACGAGCGCACTTGGCCATAGTGCGTCTGCAACTCAGACGGAGTGATGCCACCGCGGCGTGACCGCAGTGTTTGCAGTGCAGCCTGGGCCTGAGGATCGAGCGCCGCATAGGTCGCACGTACCGTCCGCGCATGGCATAGTGCCTGTCGCAGTCGCAAATGGCGCTCCGTGGCACCGCAACGACGCGGCAACGAAATCCGTTGACTGCGAGCGATCAATCTTTGCAGTGTCGCCGGTACCTCGGCGAGCATCCCGGCCCAGTAATTCATCATTGACTCCCAACCATTGTCCTGCTAAAGTAGAGCTATGAGGAGAAGCATAGGCACTTTCGGTCACAATTGCAAGGTCTGGCATAGTAAAGTAGTGAATGGTATAAACGGTTCAGAGCATGGACATCGCCAAATTCTGCTGTGGTGTCATGCGATACAGTTAGGATCGGTGCCCCGTGGGGAAGGGGTTTGAAACGAATTTGTGCAGCCGATTTTAATCGGCCGAGTCCTGTGTTAGGATCGGTGCCCCGTGGGGAAGGGGTTTGAAACTCTATGACTAGGGGCATTGCTGCCCTCGTAATTTTCGAGTTAGGATCGGTGCCCCGTGGGGAAGGGGTTTGAAACATGAGCGCTATATGTCCCTGAGTCTCGACAT
>JACDGP010000071.1 GCA_013821605.1 Herpetosiphonaceae bacterium | reverse complement strand
TAAAGACTGACCCCGATGAGGACGTGCGTAGGGTTGCCTTTGCTGCACTCCTTACCATCGGAGGCATACCTTACAAGGTTGTTCGGGCGGAAGTTCAGAAAACAAAGGTAGGTGAAAGCCAGCCTACGTGGGAAGAAGTCCAACGAATTTTGATGACATTGGGCATACAACCGAATTGAGCCAGTGAATAGTGCAGCGGTTGTACACCTTCAACGGACGAGTGTGGGCGCAACGCACGGTCGCGGCAACCAGCAACACGGCGGTCTATCTGCAGAGTAATCAGCTGGGCAGCGTGGTGGGGATCATCGATGCGAGTGGCACGTTAGTGGACACGATGCGCTACAGTCCGTGGGGCGAGCAACGCAACCTGACGATGAGCGAAACGACGCTGAACTACACGGGGCAACACCGGGATAACACGGCGCTGATCGTGGGATCACCGGTGCGGAGAATCTCGCCGAAAGCCTCCGAACAACGATTGTACAATCAAGAAAGGATGACATTAGATTCGTAGACCGGCTCGTCGACAAATACGGTCTTTCTAAAGACCAGCGACGAGCACTGCATGATCTTATAACTCAACAGCATCTTTCACGCGAAGAGATCGAAGAGCACGCCGCTGAGATAGCACGGACCACTAGACCGAAGCCAGTGCGAGGGCGTCGAGGTGGTCAGACCGACGAGTAGGGCTGAACTACGTCGGATTGTCAGATTTGATCTGTCTTCAATACGAGCCTAGACGCGAGCAACAAGTGATGGTTGATCTGATGCGCGAACAACGGGTGAACTAGAGCCGGGCGTTCGCGTAAGGATCTGCTGAGCCGACGACTAGGCCAAGTCCTGGACTTTTATAGTCGTGTATGTAAAGTCTAGGTACCAAGCAGACATTGAAAGGACGGTCTACTCTCTTATGACTATGTTGCCAAATACTTTTAAGAACCAAATAGAGCATCACCTAAAAGTCCTCATTGGCCTTCCACTATGGAATGCCGGGCGCGCAGCCACAATAGAATGGTTCCAATTTGGAAATCCTCGTACTGTTCCTGCAACGAAGGGAAATACAAAAGAAGTCGGAGATTATGCGCTCCACATCCAATGTGCATGGCGCCTTGTTAACAATGAAGGAGTTATTGCTGGTTCATCAGATCGTTATTTCCCTTCCGGCGATGACCCGTATGATGATAAGCCTGACTTCGACTGGGATGAGCAGGGGGCTAATCGTTGTGATGAACGTGTGAGAGCGTTCTTTGACTCAAGAACACTGAAGCCCTTAATTGTAGAGTCGATCCAGGTAGGCCTGGCTGGCGCTTTCCAGCTATCGTTAGGAGATCAAGTTGCGCTTGAGGTGTTTCCTGACCATTCTCTTCGATATGAGTATTGGCGTCTACTGCGACCAGCTACAGAAGAAGAGCATTTTGTGGTGACGGGGCTCGGGATCGAAAGTTAAGGAGAGCGCGGGGCCGATGAATTCGCAGGCGCTCAATCGCTATAGCTACCGATTGAACAATCCTATCAAGTACACTTTGTAGTTGATTCAGGAACGAGGTCCGTAGTAAAGACGAGGGGAACTTTTGTTGTTCCTTTCTCTGATTTGCTGGAGCTAGCCATTCAGTGGCTTAAGAGAGACCGAGAATTTGGAGTTCTGCTCGCCCGCCGATGGTACCTTCATCGAGTAGTGCAACCCTGATGTTTTGTTAGTATCCCTGCCCGGATGGAGCACCCTTACCCGGCGGGTGATGGGGGCGGACTACCAGAAGCTGAGCTGCTCCACCACCGGCTTGCGACGGAGGCGGCGTGCCACAGTTTCGCTCGCCTCGCCCAGAAACCGACCGTCCAGCGTAACAAAGTGGCGAGCCTTGCTCGTCACGACGCCGATTTTTTGCAGATGGCTCAGTTCACGAAAGTGGAGGGTCCGACGCATAGCGAGGATGCGCTCCAGACTGATCGGACCAATGCCCGGCACACGCAGCAGCTCCTCACGCTCAGCTGTGTTGATTTCAAGGGGAAATTGCTCAGGGTGAGCAAGCGCCCAAGCAAACTTTGGATCGACGTGCAGGGGCAGGTTATCATCCTGATCGAACGGCAACTCGGCCGCCTTAAAGCCATAGTGGCGTAGCAACCAATCGGCCTCCTGCAGCCGTTGCTGGCGCACGAGTGGGGTCGGCTCCGCCCCGGCCATGGGCGTATTGGGCTGCGGTCGAAAGGCGTTGAAATAAACGCGGCGCAGGTCGAACTCGTGATACAGGCGGGTGATTGCCGCGAAGATTTCGCGATCCGATTCGCCCGCCGCCCCCACCACCAGTTGCGTCGCCTGCCCCGACGACAGCAGACCACTTGCCTGCGCATCACGCACGTAGGCCATTGGCTCCATAATGCTGCGCCAGCTACGCTCGGGTGCGATGCGTTTGAGCCGCTCACCATTCGGCGCTTCCATATTCACGGATAGCCGGTCGGCCAACCGAGCCGCCCGTTCGATCTCGTCGGGGCGCGTACCGGGCAGCAGCTTAAGATGTACATAGCCGGCATAGGCATAGCGTACGCGCAGCAACTCGACGGTATCGAGCATATGTGCGATCGCCGGTCGCAGTCCACCATCAACCGCCGACGAAAGAAACAAGCCCTGGACCGCACCGCTGGCCTGACGCGCCATAAACAAGTCGGCCATCTCCTGCGGTGCTAGCGTCGCACGTGGGATATCGTTGGATCGCCGCAGGGGGCAATACGGGCAGTCCCACTCACAGCTATTCGATTGCAGCACGCGGAACAGTTGCATGGTGCGACCATCGGACGTGGTCGTGGGTGTTATGCCGGGGCTCAGCGCGCTGCTAGCTCGCCCTTTTTTACGCCGGGGGGTGAAGCTATCACAGGACTCGAAGCGTGCATCATCGCCCAGCAGTTGCAGTTTTTCTTCAGGAGTCACAGTTCTCCCGCTGGCTCCGCACTACGACGGCAGGTCAAGATCGCTCAGCCGCACCGTCTTGCGTGAGCCGAAGCGGATCGTCTTCTGGCCTTCCGAAGAAAGTTCGCCTTTTTGCTCAAGGTTCGTGACTTCCTTTTGCACGGTTTGTGCCAGTTCGGTCTCGCCCGTATTTAAGAGGCGGGTCACGGCGTTTTGCAATTTTTGGGTCGCTCCCTGCACATTGCCGCCATCCAAATCCTCCAGTGCACGGGTTTGCAACTTGAAGGCACTGATCTTCTCAACAATGTTCATGACCTGCGGGTTAACCTGTTTCGTCAACGCCGGGTCAGGAGTAATTTGGAGAATCAGATCGACCTTTTCTTTAGCAGCCCGGACCCCCAACTGTGGCACATCATAATCGACCTCGATCTGGCCAATGCGGTACTGGCCGGCCGGTTTGGGATCGACCATCAGCTCCACCAGCAACACCCGCCGACTATCCTTTTCGAGTTGCTCCAGTGGCATGACCACCGCACGGTCGGCTAGTGGCTTGTAGCCCAGGTTTTTGATCAGCGGCACGACCTGCCATACGGCACGCGCCTGGACACCGCTGACCAGGCGCAGCGTTGCAGCTGCATTTTCAAATATCGCGCCCTGCGCCTGTTGCACCACGGCCTGGAAATTATCTTCGATCTGCTCGGGGCGCTGCAGGTGTTCGACCTCGCCGCTAGAGCGCTGCGCGATGCCGGTCAAAAGCTGATCGTTCCATTCTGTGCCGATGCCAAAGGCGGTGATCGGTACCCTGCGGCGACCTGCTTCGTCGGACAGTGCCAGACAATCGTTTTCGTCTTTGTCGGTCTCGCCGTCGGTCAGGAGCACCAGCCGTTGCACGGCATTCTGCGGGCCGCGTGCCAACTCTTGCAGCCCCGCCTGCATCGCACGCGCGATCTTGGTGCCTCCTTCATCCCGAATACCGGCGACCAGCCGTTTCATGCTGTCGCGATTAGCAGCCGGCTGGGTTGGTACCATCACCGCCGTCTCGTGATTGAAGATCACAATCGACACATTGTCTGCATCGGTCAGCCGGTCAAGGGCCAAGTTGACTGCCGTTTTCATACGATTAAGCTTGTTGCCGCGCATCGAGCCCGAATGATCCAGCACAAAAGCGACATTGACCGGCATCTGCACGCTGGCAGCCATCGCGGTAGGAATGACCTCGACCAGCACATAGGCCAGCTGAGCTGTCTGGCCAACCGGAAAATAGGGCCGAGCCAGCGTTTGCCGTAGTTGAAGTTCACCAGCCATACTAATCTCCTTATGAGGCAGGCTCGGCAATGGTCAAGAGCCGCTTGGTCTTGGTCAGCTCACCATTCGTAATGACCGTATCGCCAATACACGAGACCAAGGTCACCCGCTCACTGCCTAGTGGCAAAATATATTGCACATCGCTTGGTCGCACCTCGATCTGCTTCGTCACGCGATACTGGCGCATGTTGCCGTCAGCCGTCGTCACCATCACCTTAGCACCGATCCCCAACTCTTTCATCCGTGCAAAAGGCGCCGGGATATTCGGCGAGTCCAGCCAGCGTAACACATGGCCCCAAAAGACGACATTATCGCCCTGCCCTGGCATGGCACTGAGGTTATACCAGCCGACAAGGTGCTTGGGGACGATGGGAATACGCTGATCATCCAGCCCGACTGAAATCGGAGCCGCATCCAGCCCGATCGCCGGGATTTGCAGCCGCACGGGGGCTGAGGTGGGCCGGGGCGTTGGTACCACCGTCGGCGAAGGTTGAACGGTAGCCGTCAGGGTAGCGGACGGGAGCACAGTCCGTGTGGGCGGCACGACAGTCGCACTCGGTGTGGGGGGGCGACTCGTCGGTGTGGGCGGGCGACTCGTCGGTGTTGGGGAAGCTACGGGTGTGGCTGTCGTGACCATGGCCACAGCAACGATCGACGGAGCAACATTCCCTGGCTGTAAGCTCTGAGCGGACGCGCCACAGGCCACCAGGAAGAGGACTAAACCAAGCAAGCGGATTCGACGGATCATCATAGCTCGCAACTATAACCTCATAACAGGGTTAACGGCTGTTACCAGCCGTTCTGCAACATTGTACCATCATGGCTGTTCCGTACCTGCTGCACCACTTTCATCCTCCGACTTGGGCGGGTTCAGGATGGTTTGAACGGTCGGCCACAGTGGACTTTGTTGCATGCGCACCTGGTCAAAGCGCCCCCGATAGGCTTCCTCGGCCAGTGAACGATGCAGCGCGGCGAGCCGATCACGGCCTTGCGTCGCGTCGCGGAAGGCATGGTGTTTGAACAGCAATGACAGCTCGTTGGCCGGGCTGATATGGCGATGATAGATCCGGTGCGGAACACGCACATCCATGCCCAGGATATCGACCCGGCGCAAAATCTCCTCATCGATCTTACGCCGGTATTCCAAACTGGGGTACAGCCTGTTGCCATACAGATCACGATAGTAGGCCGAAGGAATACGTGCAATCTGGCCTAGCATTGCATCAATCCGCTCTTTATGGCGCTCGTTGGGCCAGCCCAGATGCTCCCAAACAACAAAATCCGCCCCGGTATCCGAGATCCGGTTCAGAGTGCGGGCCAGATGGCTCGTCTGGTCGGTGACATACGGCACGATGGGCAACATCGCGAAGCCAACTGGAATCCCGGCACGCTTAAGCTGGCGCGCCGCTTCCAGCCGCAAGGCCGGTGGCGGAGCATGATGTTCCAACTTTTCACTCAAGCTTTGCTCGGTCGTTAACAGCGTGAAAATGACGACCACCATCGCTCGCGCCTGCAACCGTTGCAGGGTCGGCAGGTCTTCCACGACCAGCGGGCTTTTTGTGAGAATCACCGTGGGCTGACCATACTCGGTCAGCTGTGTCAAGGCATCGCGTGTCACGTGGTACGTGCGCTCGGCGGGTTGGTAGGCATCGGTCAGTAGGAGTCCTACCACATCACCGGCGTCAATATCCGCGATCTCATCCGCTAGGCGCGCAGGCACATCGACCAGCGCACGAGTCGTTTCGCCCAGTGGACGCGTCATCGTCGCTTGCAGGTCGCAATACGGACAGGCGAACTCACAGCCGCCATAGGTGGCTAGCAGGTAGTTGGAAAGAAACAGCTCATTCGCCAATGACCGCCGCGCACTAAGCGCAGCACCGGGCAAGCGTTCTTCGAGATAGGTCGTCATATAATCATACGAGCAGTGGCCGGCATTTGCCGCTCCTTAGGGAACTTTCAATTGGGTTGGTACGTCTATATACTATGCGTACTTCATTTTACCAAAGGAGCTAATAAATGCGGAATACTCTACTTGCCCTGCTGCTGCTCGTGCTCGTCGCCTGTGGTGCCGCGCCGACGACATCCGGCAACACGACCGGCGCAAGCCCGAGCGAGACGACCCCAGTGACTACGACAGCTACCCCTTCGCCTGCTTCGGCGGGTGATATGCCACAACCGGGGACGGTCGAAGCACTGGTGGCGCAACAGATTGGCACGCAGTTACAGCTTAAAGCCGACCAACTGCGCCTCGTGTCAAAGGCCGAGAAAGATTGGCCGGATGGTTCTTTGGGTTGTCGCAAGATGGGCGTGATGTATATCCAGATGGTGATACCAGGCTTGCTGTTACACTATACCGATGGCACCAAGCAATACGAGGTTCACACCGACAAAAACGGCAGCCGCGTCGTGGTCTGTCAAGATGGCCATCCGCTGACCACCAACTAGCACAAGGATGCCCGCATGATCTTTCAGACCCCGCCGCTGATGGTGATCGACCAGCCCGCCGACAACCTGCACTGCGGCGGGCTGCGCTTGCCGCCCCAATTCATTATTGTGCATGCGACTCAAGGCACCAATTCGGCGCACTGGCTGTCGACCGATAGTCCGCTTTCTAATCCCGTGTCGGCCCACCGTTTGATCGGCAAGGACGGCACGCTTTGGAAGCTGGTACCCGACGAGGTCCAGGCCTATCACGCGGGCTACGGCGTAATAGGATCGATCGGGCCGGGCGAAGCAGTCAACTTCAATGCCGTCTCGCTCGGTGTCGAGCTTGAAAACCTCAATGATGGCGTTGATCCGTATCCGCCCGCGCAACTCGCCAGTTGTGCCGCACAGATCGTGGAATGGTGGGGCAAATACGGCTTTTTGCCGGTCATGAGTCACGCCGCCATCGATTGGCGCAAGACCGATCCATTTGGTCTCGACTGGCAGGCATTATGGGCCGCTATCTGGGAAAATCTGCAAAGCAAGCATTAATCGCTCTAATTGAGGCACTTTCACATCCTCCATGACAAACGCCTTTTCCGAGCATGAAATACAGTTTGACGTCATGACACCACTCGGTTTTCGAGTTCACGTCAGCCGTAGCTACTGGGAACTGATCGTTAACGTCAAACATCCGATGATGGCCAAGCGCGAGGCGGATGTACGAGCTTGCTTACAGCAGCCCGATCAAGTTCGCCAGAGTCGTACTGATAACCTAGTCTACCTCTTTTACAAGCTAGAGCATGAAAGGCGTTGGATATGTGCTGTTGCAAAACAACTTGATGGAGCCGGATTTCTAACCACAACGTATCTCACAGATGCAATCAAAGAAGGAACGCATATATGGCCGACGTAAAAATCTTCTATGATCAAACAGGTAATACTCTTACCGTGTGGTTCGGTGATCCTCACACTGAGTATGTATGCGAAGAGACCGGCGACGAAGTGATTCTGATGAAAGATCAGGCTGGCCGGGTTATAGGCTTTGAAAAGCTTAATTTTTCGATGTCAGACTCGCGTCAAATGCGTGTTGCGTTTGAAACCATCGCAGCATAATACCCAGCCCAATCCTTATGCCCGAAACGCTCTTTCATATCAGCGACATACCGAACATCGCGCGCTTTGAGCCACGACCCGCGCCAAGTCCCAAATCAGGCCAAACCGGACAGATGGTCTGGGCAGTCAGTCAGAGGCTTCTGCACAACTATCTGCTGCCGCGCGATTGTCCACGCGTAACCTTTTACGCAGGACCCACCAGCTCATCGGAGGATATTGAACGATTGATGAGCTACACCAGCGCTCGCTACATCGTTGCTATCGAGTCGCACTGGCTGCCAGAGGTAAGGCGACACCACTTATACATGTACGAGTTCCCTGGCGAGAGCTTTAGCTCGGTTGACGAAGGAGCGGACTATTACACCTCGCGCGAGACGATCGTCCCGCGCTCCGTAACACCACTCAATGATCTACTTGGTGAATTGCTGAAGCGGGATGTCGAGCTACGCGTGATGCCCTCGCTGTGGAAGCTGCGCGACGCCATCATTGCCTCAACCTTGCAATTTTCGATCATCAGGATGCGCAACGCGCTCCCACCTGAGGATGGCTTCGACGCGCACCCCCCCCCACCATAGCCCTCGCCCCTTTTCTCCTTATCGCATGGTGTCCTGCGCTGCAAGTGCGCGTGCACGTGCAAGGTTCCATGCTGGCCAGCCCTGCTGCGTACGTGCGTTGGCGAGGACCATCTGCTGCTGGTGGAGTGTAGCCAGGAAGATGTTCTGTGCACCGGCGTCAACCTTCCCCAGCGACGCCACCAGATTGGGGGTGGCATCAGCAGAGAGCGTACCTAAATAGTTGACATCAAGTTTGCCACTCACCATGTACCGTGCAATATTGGCGCGCACAATCAGGGCATCCGGGTTCGCTACATTGAGTCCAGCGAGATACACCAACGCGGTGATCATGCACCCAAAGACAAATATGCGGGCGCGATCCCGCAGTAATGCCGTTAAGTATAAGAACAGGACGATGGCAAGCCACAGCATAAAGCTATGGGTGTAGACCCGCAAGCGCGTAAAGCCGTACGCTTCTTCGTATAGCCACATGCGTTGGAAGGCTGACCCAAGCATCCCGAGGACCAACACCACCATGGCACCGCTGGCAGTATTGAAGAGCGAGCGATGCAGGCGTGTATGGTGGCGTGTGGTGACGGCTAACACCCCCAGTAACGCCAGCGCGAGGCACGCGACGGTAAGGAGTTCAAAGAAGCCGTGGCGCGCATAGTCAGCATATGACATACCTGTCCGAGCAAGCGTGTCCAGGCCGCCGAAGAAATAGGCTCCTTGCACGAGCATAAAGATGCTGAAGAGGGCATCGAGCGCGCTGAGGATGGTAAGCGCTTCGATCCATCCGAGGATCGGTCGCGGCAGATAGGGCCAGTAGAGGCGCTGTGTCTCTCCCTGGGCTGGTAGGCCGTGTGCTCCATCCGGCTGGCCTTGTCCGCGCAACGCGACCACCAGACCACCGGCGCACAGCCAGGCGACAGCCAGAGTCACGAGCATATGATAGACGGCTGACGCAGGGTCGAACGGGACCTGGAAGCTCAGCGTCTGCATGACATAGCTGGTGAACACACTGTCAGCAGCCATCAGGAGTGCGCCGAAGACTAGAACAGCAGGGAGTGCTAGGACGAAGCCACGGGCGACGGGCAGTACCGCTACCAGATGCGTACGACGAACGGGCAATGAACGGATACTCTGTTGGATGGGTACGGGTGCCGCTATGCCCATCGTCCAGCTCGCCACGAGTGACGTAGCAAGCGCTTGGACAAGGGGGATGCGAAACAAGCCAGGACCACGGTAGTGCCCCACAAGCAGCAGCAACAATCCTACCACCGCCACACTGTCGAGCACGACCAAGACAGGAGCATCACGGACAGCGAGGAAGCTCGCGAAGAGCAACGTGGCACCACCGAGCCAGAGGTTTGCACGCGTTGGTGGACGACCTTCCGCACGACTAAGCCAAGCGAGTGCCAGTAAGTCGGCAGCGACGAAGAGTGGTGCTGAAAGACCAAGCCAGCGACCAACGAAGAGTCGGTCAGCACTGAGGCCGAGCAGGAGTGCCAGCAGCAGGAGCCGTCGAGGAAAACGAAGAGGTAGTCCCATAGCTACTCCGTTGGGTGATGCGATACAGAGATGTTCGAACCACTCGGCCACGAAGTATAGCAGATAGCAACATCGTGTTCCAGAATGCGTCGTCGTTCATGTCGTTCCCCGCCGGCAGCATGACAGGCCTACGCGGTCTAAACAACGTGTTCCCGCCCGAGGATGGCTTCGACGCGCACTACCTACTGTGATCGCAGTCGGTAGTGCTGCCGTATGTCTTCCGCAATGTAAGCCACGTACTAACTTATACTTGAGCCAATAGCCCGCTACCACCACGCAAACTAAGCAGGACATCAGCACGTGCCTTGCGTAGAGTTACTTGATCATACACTCGGCGTAAAGCTTCGATAGCATGCTGTTCAGACTCCGTCAGCGAACGTTGACTTTGCAGTTGACTCAAATCGTTCAGTTGTTCATCCTGTTCGCGCACTACCTCACTCCGAGCAATCTTCCACAATTCCTGGTCGCTTAGCCACGTCATGCGTACAAGCTCACCCTGCATATCCAATGGCGCATCTTCGACCTCAGGCAGTGCAGTCGATAATATAGCGATCAGCACATCTTCAACAGGATACTGGAGTACATGCGCCGCCTGATCAGCGCGCTCAAGTACAGCATCATCACCTTCATACGAAATAAGCATATGTTAGTCTAAAGCTAGCGCGCCTGCACGCCGCTCGTCGGCGTATGCATATCCCCTTGCGCCCAGAGTTGGCGACCGAGCGGCAAGAGCGCGATATGGCCGTTAGATCCTTGCTCCAGCACTCCCCGCTCAAAAACTTGCCGCAGGCGCGGTGGGTCGCTCTCGGCACTTGTTTCGGCTTCGGTCAGTGGTAGGCCGAACATCGGCAACCCACCATTCGTCTGCCAATAGTCAGCGAAGGGTGCCGCAAGATTATGACCGGTCTCGCTGAAAAAGCGCGCGTTGGGATCGGCGGATACCGCTGGCGCTGCTCTGCCGACACTATCACGGCCTAGCAACGCCAACTGCACGACGCTGGTGCTATCGCTCTGGGCCGGACGATATTCAAAGCGCGCCCGTTCAAAGAGCTGGCTCCAGCCATCTGCAGTACGCCGTGGCGGCTCCAGCGGTTGGCCGAACAGTGCCTGCGCACCCCATGTCTTCCAGGCTCGCCAGATCACCGGTTGCACCGGCAATCCACCCTCCCTATGCTCTTGTGGCGATGGCAGCAGCGGCGCGCCAACCTTGAGCAAGGCTTGGACGCCACCCAGATTTTGCTCGTATTCAGGCTGATCGCCCGTCACCAACTCGGGCGTGATCGCGGCGATGCCCAGGCCACCCGCCCAATCGTGCATACCACCGGTGATTGCATACTTGTTCCACTTCGGAATGAAGCTATAGTGCGCACCATCGGCAAAGATTTTGGCCAGGGTGATCGAGGGCTGGTGATCACAGGCCGGAAAGACAACCCCGGCATTCGAGTGAAAAAAGACGACCGCGTTGGCATCTAGCAAAAAATCCCGCACGATGCGGCTTTCGACCTCGGACTCAGGATACGGCCCACCTGTCGGCGACACGATACCATAGGCGCCCTCGACGACATGCTGCCAATCATTCTCGGGACAGCTATCGGCACTCGTATCCATATTGCGATTCAGATCAACGCCGTTCGCATTCTGCCGTGTACCGAGCGCCAAGCCGTCGGGGTTGATCGTCGGCACGATGTCGAGCCGTATACCGGCGGGAACATCGCCGGGATGCGCCTCAAAATAGGTTGCTAGTTGCTTAACGAGTTCATAAGTATTGGCCTCAGGGCCACCATGCGTATTGCCGATCAGGGCCAGCTTGCGTGGGCCGCTACCAATGCGCACCCCTTCAATCACGCGACCTTGCGTCGAACTACCCAAGGTAAAGTGGACGACCGGCGGCGAACTCTCGGCCAACGCGCCGGGAACAAAAAGCATGAGCAGCATAACAGCTGCCCATGCTCTGATCCACGTCGCTTTAGCTACTGCCAAGCTTGCCTCCTGGCGGCAGCGGTGTTTGGGGATTCTTGACAAAGATATTAGGCCACGGTGCAAATTTGGTCAGAAAGCTACGCTGGTTCTTGACCTGACCATCTTGCAAGATGATCCGGTCGATGCGGATGTCCATACCGCCCCGCGCCGAGTCCGTCTGGTGAAAGCTGCCGACGGGCTGCTTCGGATCATCGACATATACCGCCTGTGTCGGTGCTGGAGTCTGGTTCGTAATCTCGGGCTGCGTGCGCTGCACGACCATGCCCGGCACTTTAGTGCCATAGATTTGAAAGGTCATCAACGCTTTGGGCTCATCGACCGTGCCCTGGATCAACATCCAGTGATCGGTATTATTCACGAAGCGCAAGTCGGGGCCGCCCCCGGTAAAGATCGTCGCATCCATGCCGATCGTGTCATACTTCTCATACCAAGAAATGCGGAAGCGGTGCGGTGTCCAGTCGCTAAAGGGCATGCCTGCATAAAAGGCGGCGCGGAACAACGTCGTTGATACTTGGCAAATACCGCCGCCCGGCTCCAATTGCGTGCGATCACCGACAATTGCATAGCCATCGGTAAAGCCATGTGCCGGGTCAATGGCCGGGACGTTATCGTCAAACGAGAACTCACCGCCCGGCGCGATCAGAATCCCATTAATCAAATTCACGCCGGCCTTAATGTTGGTGATCCGGTAGGCTGCCGAGCCCGTAAAGTCACTTTGTCCGGTCGAAACAAGTTCCTTGATACCCAGTGTACCGAGCGTCTCGGGCGTCACTTTGGGCTGTACCTCATTGACCGGCAGATCCAGCGAACGGCCTGAACCAACGATCGCTTCGTTGATGCGCGTGACGGCTCGATCAATATCCATCTGGTAGGCCGAGCGGCCCGGCTGTGTAATCTTCAGGTTCCCGCCATTCCAATCGACCCGCGGCTCAACCGAGTCACGCCCAATCTTAGCGGCTAGCTTCGTCACCCACTTGCGTAGTTGCTTTTGATCCAATTGTGCATTCAATTGGAGTCCTGTCGTTCCATCGACACGACTGATAGCGACCATGTTCGCAATATCCATCGGCTGCAGCGCTGCCGCTTCCTGTTTTTGGAACATCAGGTGCAACGGCCCCTGCGTCATTGCTTCAACTGTCCGCCTAGCTTCAGCGATACCATTGCTATTAAGCACGGGCGCCATCGTTTGGGTGCGAATAGGCACTGTATAGCTGGCAAGCGTACCAACGTGCTGTACAACATCAGTCACGGTATCGTCAAGCAATACCATGCGGCCCTCGCTGCTATCGGTGGCACTCAGTGCGCCGGTAACCGGATCGATAGTCAAAGCAGCCTCTACCGGCGCCTGTTCCAGCGGCTTGGTGATCTGCCTAAGATAGGCTTGCAGCTTGGGACCATCAACACTGACCTTTAACGGCAAATCATAGCCCTGCTGCGAGATCGACCAGAGCTGCCGCAGGTTTTGCAAGAAGCTATTTCCCCGGCCTGCCCGTAGCGCCGCCGCCACTTGGCCCCGCACATCAACGCTGATACCAACATCGGCAGCCGAAGGCTGCCAGCTCTTGCCCGCGAACTCAAAGGTTACGGGGTTGGCCAGAAACGCATCGAAGCGCGTACGAACGGCTTGCTCGGCTTCGGCCGGCGTTTTCTCCGTCAGATCGACACTTTGCAACGTCACATTAGGGTAAATGCGGCCACTATAGCGTTGGTCAAGATAGTGCATGCCTCCATACGTCGCAGCGCCCACCGCAGCCAACAGGACGCAGACCAGCACCAATACCCATCGCCGACCGCGCGTTGAGGGCGGGCGTAGCTGCTGAGGTCGTCCTCGACCCCCTTGATACGCTGGCAGCGGGGCCGTTCGCCCCGTATATGGCGTCGCCATGTTGCGCTGAGGTTTGGCTTGCCCCCGCCGCTGCGCTGGCCCATAATCGCGAAAGTCATGCCGTTGCATGGAGACTCCTAGCGCGTCAATATCGTAGCAAACAGTGAACCCAGCAAGATAACCAGCAGGATGACTGCTGCGACCTGAGCGACCCGCTTTACCTGTCGTTGATTCATCGCTTGACCTCGATAATCGGCAGTATAGCATAGCACTCTGACGCACGGCTGATAGTCATGCTGTCCTCCAACTCATGCAGAAAGACCGACACATCGACTGACCGCTTATGATCGACAACATCGACGTTTCTTTAGCCAGGACACCCGGCGTATAGTTGAGGCGGCAAATAACCATCGGCAGCAGGTGAATACGTGTGGTCATGCTCGCGAGTGCGCCATACGCCGACCAACCACAAACATAGCCCCACGCTGGTTGCTCCGAATGATAGTGATCCCAGAAACCGACGGAATCCAACCCACTGCTATCAGCAACCTGTGCTGCCTACAAAATTGCGGACCAGTCACCGGTCGGGCTCAACGTAATCCCCACCTGCATACACGTCCTCCCTCACACAAACCGAGCTAAAGCAGGATGTGCCAAAGCTCCGCCACTCAAGTAATGTGTAAGGCAGGATTGTAACAGCGGTGTGTGACATATACGGCCACATTAGGCGAGCACATACAAAATCGGGTTGTGTCAGCCATAATCGCTCTGTCCCTGCTACATTCGACAGAACCCGTGAGGGTACGTGCTTCGCCTGACCGCGCTCATGGTTGCTTTGTTCGCCTGCGGCTAACCCATCCTTCCGGTATTTCGTCGCCCGCTCTTAGCGGCTCGTTGCCGCCTCCGTTTTCTAGGAACACTCTAAATGCTTCTCTATCTGCGCCTTTGGCGCGCTGCTCAAAATAGCTAACATCGCGCAAGGCTGCGAGCTTTTCAGCTACGGCTACGTTTATAAGCTGGTCTAACGTCGCTCCTTCTTCCTCGGCTACTTTCCTCATTTCTTCGACTATCGAGGATTGTAAGTGTAACGTGTAGCTCCTGGTTGTTTCTGTCGTTGTCATGGTTGCATGCTCCTAAGTAGTTCTCCTGGTTTCAATACTGCAACACCAAAATGCGGGGCTGCTTCCGTATAATGGCGTGTGTTGAACGTAACGATTGCATCCGCGTGGCCGTTTACCGCTGCTTCTAAGATCATTTCATCGTTTGCATCTGCAAGCTGTGGCCGCCAAGAGAATCGAACAGCAACACGAACGAGGACGCCAGCTAAGGTTTTGATGATGTTGTCGGCCTGTTCTACTGTAAGATGTGCCGCTGCTAAGTGTGCGGGCCGTTTCAATACGGCTTCATACTCAATCAGCATGGGAACCGTCATAACGGCTTCAATTTCTCCGCGCTCAATCATCAGCAATATTTCTCGCGAAGCGCCTGTCGCACTTCGGGTAGCTGCAATAAAAGCGTCGGTATCAAGCGCAATTCTCATGATCGGCTTATGCCTTGCCTGGCCTTGCTCCTCGCGGGCTTGGTTTATGATGGCTTCTGCACCTGCCCACGGCTGCCCCTCGCCGCTGTTTATACCTTCCTGAATGACCGCGCAAAGCAGCTAGCTCGGTTTCGCGCTCCTGGTCACGCGCTTCCAAGGCGCAAAGCGTCGCGGATAACTTCACTTGCGTTGCTATAGCCACCAGATGACACTTTTTCTTGTATTAGCGCCTCAAAATGCGGCGTTAGGCTGATGTTCATCGTTTGACTTCGTGATACTTCTACGATAACACAAAATAGTATTGCGCGAGATCCCGACGATTTCACAAATCTCGCGCGCTGCGCTGGGTATCCTGCTTCAGCGCTAGCACCGCTTGCTGCTTCTTTTGATCGACGCCTTTCGGGCGGCCCTGCCATCCCCTTCAATGCACTACCGAGTTACACATTGCTTAGCAACTTCCGACCAATATGGAGCAACGGCAACACCACTGAAACGGGCGGGCGGTTGACCGATACAGTGCTCACCAACATGTCCGTTCATCTGTTGCGGGTCAGTTAGTCCATCAACAATGCTACGCGTGGCCCATACCGTTAAGTCATCAAGGGATTGGGCAGATGTTGCGGCCCACGTTATCCACCGTCCATCAGGTAACTCTAAGACACCATATGGCAGTACATCCATAACGCTATCACCGATCACTAAACACAACACAAATTCACTCTGCGGCTCTCCCAAATTCTCCACCATGCGAGTCAGTCGTGCCTGCAGTGCCGCAGTATCTCTTGGTAGCATAGTGGCAATAATAACTCCCTCGTATCGAACATCAGTTCCAACCGCATATTCGCGCAAGCCATCAATATAGGCACTATGGATAACAGACGTTAAGGCTGCATCAAGCGCCATACGCATGTTAGCTTTCGCTGACCAGCCTTCTCCCCAGTACAGACTAATGATGTTTGGGTGCGTATTCACCGGTCCAAGGCGCCGAAACACCGGCTCTATAATATGATCGCGGTTGCCGTTGGTCACGGCGGCGATATCGTCGGCCAGGTATTGGTGCAGGCCAGAGGCATCAGACTGAGGCGGTGGATTACCACTCAAGTCAGACGAGAGTAATGGTCGTTCACACCGCACAATAAAGGGCTCTGGTACCTGCGACTGGTCAAGCGTCTGTACCGAGGCGATTGTACAGTGCGTTGCATAGAGCAGCGGCAGTGGTCTACGAGATAGACGTGGTGATGTATATGCTGGAACTGGATGCTGCAAAAGCGATACTAAGGCCGCGCTTATGGGCTGTTCGGTATGCGCTTCATAAAATGTAAACGCCGGCGAGGGATTAACCTCGAAGCAATAGTATGTTCCATCTGGGTGATGTCGTAGGTCAATTCCTGCGAAGGGTAGCTGTAACATCTCAGCCAGTGCGATGCAATCTTCGCCAATCTTGGGCGGCATGGTTGTGGCAGTCAGACTCACACCTCCACCATTATTTCTAGCATAGCGGTAGTCATCGGCCTCGGAGACAATGCGGGTGGCAAAGACATCAGAGCCGACTACATGCACACGAATATCGTCGCCGGCTATGTATTCTTGAAATTGAACAGGGGCAAATGGCAGGCGGACCAGACGGTCAAAAGCAGTGGGAGTTAGCCGGCGGACGATGGAGCGCACGCTACTTATTGACTTATAAATGACCCGTCCGTCACATTGGTCATAGAATAGGCGAGCCGCATGCGGGTCACTGGTGATGAGGCTGCGTGGGGTAGCAAATCCTGCTGCGGCAATAAGTTGTTGCTGGTAGGGTTTCGAGCTATTCGATAGTTGTGCTGACGGTCGGTTCACGACTAAACACGGTAAACGATCCAGAAGAATGTTCAAGCTAGCATCATAGGCAGCATTGGCCATTATTTGTGTCTCGTCGTCCCTATTAGAATAGCGGTGCAGACCTGTTGTATCTGGTAATCGAGCGTAGACACTGGTTATACTGTCCAGTGCAATTGGTGTGTCGCCTACAAAGACAACTCCAGTAACGTTGCCATCGCTGTGTTGCTCCATATGCACATCAATGACCCCAGGATACTGGCGCACATCCAGCACCTGTAGAGCAATATTTTGTGCAAGGAGGTGAGCACATACGTAACGTGTAACACTGTCAGTTAAAACTCCCCACACCCAAATCATCACCTACTCCACCTGTTTAAGTATGCGAATAAGCGCATGTGTAATCGCCGATTGAGTTGCCGCCTGACACATACTGTAATCGGGCAAAGGACTGACACCACAACATATGTATTGACCGTCAACTGTTTCAGCCAAGGAAAGTTGCCCGAAAGTGAGTCCGAGTAAGGTTGTAACGCCGCAACATTGTGCGCTGAGGTCAGGTGGTAGCACAACGGGCACAAATTGAGTCAGCGCGCGATCTACCGTATGTTGCTTTGGTAGCCAGGGCTGAACAGCACGTTCAGCATACACTTGATTGTCAACGACGAAAGCCCGTACTGCTGTTGCCTTGAGTCGCTGGCTCAGACATACTGGCCCGTGTTGCAGCAAAGATATAAACTCAGCTTCAGCCTCGGCTAATGTCACTGCTATACGAGCCGTAGGGTCGAAAATGCTGCTCACTAATGCTTGTCCTTCGTTCTTACGAACAAAGTCAAGCGCCATCGCCAACCGCGTCGTAACTAGCATCTCCTGACTAGCCAAGTCGTTCGCATGCAAGATATCGCCGAGGTCGAGCGGTGTGTAGTGTTCCATGATCGGGTAGGCGAAGTGGGGCCGGTTAATAACTGGCAACGCTATGGCGGCGAACAGTGCACTAAGACCAGTGGACGTTTCATAATCAGCATATTGTTGATCTTCATTATTTGGGAATTGCAAGCACCGTCCGAACCACAAATGCCGCAATAAAATACCCTCTAGCCTTCCTCCTGCCCCGTCTACGAGCCGTAGCATCGCTTGCTGTGGCGACGTCCCACCTTCGTACCACGCGAAGCCGTGCGCAATAATAGTGGCAGGGGAGACGACGCGCGCGTCGTCTCCCGCATCATGCAACATCTCTGACACCTGCCGAATGCACATATCACTCGGCTCACCAACAAGCAGGAACATGAGCACACCTAATTTCTAGAAATAGCGAGTGTCATTGGGAGTAGACGGATGCGGCGATCCCTCGCTAGTTGGCATATCCCCGCTGTCGGCTTGATGTTGTGTCATCTCCTCGCTTGACTCACCTGAGGTTTCCTGTGGCAGCGGGCCGACGCGTGGCAAGCTCCTAAACATTGCATTATGATTATCCGGGTCCTTCTCAATCATATCGCGGCCACCGATCTTTTCCTTGCCCTTGTGCTCTTTTTCCTTGTCCTTGTGCTCTTTGCTTTCTTTGGGTTTGTCTGACCATCTCACCGACCAAGACACCGCGTACCGAGCGTTACTACCGCAGCCAGAACCCGTTTCCGGTCCCATATAGTTACGCGTCTCACTATGCACGCCAGTCGCAGTTGTCCATCCGAACAACGTATCGGCGTTGACAGACAGCGCGTCAGACAGCACCATACCATCACAGTTAATAGCACCGAAAAGCCAGCTTGCCACTGCCTCGATTGTGGCAAGTGCCCCAGTGATGAGTCCAATAATTGGTGCTGCTGGCGGAAAAGCTGCACTCCCGACCGCTGCAATAGTGCCTTGAATCTTGTTGGCGATAGCAATGTCGTCCTGTGCCTGCTTCGCTCTATCATCATGACCATGATTGACGATCTGGTAGGTCAGAAGTACCGCATCGTTAGGGTTCACAATAATAGGGCCGAACTGCCAGTTGAGAGTGTAGGTTCCATTGCCTAGGTCACCGATCTTAGTATGCAGAGTGGGGAAAGTTTGGTTGCCGACCCGCAAAGTAAAGTACACATAGTCACTATCCGTAGCAGATGCTGGCCAGAGTGCGCCAGACATGGTATTGAGGATTTGGAAGCTGTTGAGCTGGAAGATGTAATTTCGTCGGTCTGTCATGATGATATCCTTTCAACTGGTATTAGCAACTTGTTTCCCTTGATCCGCATGGATGAGCGATTCGCCGTACCGTTATACAGTCGCGTAGATGATCGTCAGCTCTTCGGACGCTCCCTTACGTCGCGATCTGGAGCCTCACGACCTCATTCCAGAGATGAAAACGACGCGCATGTTTGCCCGGAGGGGCTGTCGGGCTGCATAAACGGGTCCCTCCTTGTGTCTTAGGGTGGTGAGCGGGGACGGTAGCTGCCATCAATAAGCTCTGCAACAGAGCTGGTTAGTATGCCTTCTTCAGCCACGCGGCTTGTACTGAAAGACATTGAGCTTATGCTAAAGCATAGCGTAACTGACAGCACTAAGGTACACCGGCGGGATACACAAGATGCGTTTAGCATTGGTATCACTCCAACTTATCACGAGCACAATATCGTGACGTAGTCAATATAGGTATGCTAACATCCCAATGGTCAAGGAGGTATCCGACTCGGTCGCTAAAAGTGACATAAAAAGTGACACAAATGGCCGTCTCACTCATGTTCGAGGGTAGAACGCCGGGACTTGATGCGTTTTCACTGCTACGAATACATCCTCTCGCTATTGGCCTAGGTAATGAAGCCATAATTCGCACGCACCCAGGTCATATGGTGGCACGAGTATGCGTAGAGTTGTATCTATGAGCGTTTGCCGAAAGTGGTGTCAATGAGCAGATCAGCATTTGGTCAGCGGCTCAGGGATCGGCGCAGGACGCAGGCTCTGACGCAGCTCGGACTGGCTACGCTTGCCGGGTATGCTGTATCAACGATCCGTAAGCTCGAGTCCGGCATCCTACGACCATCGCAGCAAGTGGCAAAGCGCTTAGCGGAGGTGTTGGAGCTTCCGGAGCACGAACGCACCACGTTCTTACAGCTTGCTCGTGCGGTACCAGCGACAGAGCTTCGTGACGATCCACCCATAACAGACGAACCTCGCGCGCAAGGACTAGGTTCCACGCCGCTAGCCGGTTCAGTAACGCCCCTCGTCGGACGTGAGGGCGAGCTTCAGGCTGCGACGCAGACCTTGTTGATACCCTATGTGCGGCTCCTAACCCTGACTGGACCTGGGGGTGTAGGCAAGACGCGACTTAGTCTTGCAGTGGCCGACGCGCTGCGACCGCACTTTCCCGATGGTGTAATCGTTGTCTCGCTCGCCGATGTGCGAGATCCGGCGCTCGTCGCAGGCGCTATTGTCCGTGCGATCGGACTGCAACCATTTACCGCTCAATCTACGGATGATCAGCTCCTTGCTTTGCTTAAGGACCTACGGCTCCTACTAGCGCTTGATACCTTTGAGCATGTCGTTGCTGCTGCACCACTCGTCAGCGCGCTGTTAACAACCGCTCCAGGTGTAAAGGTGTTGGCGACGAGTCGCGTGACTTTAGGTATTCACGTGGAACATGTTCAGTACGTGCCGCCACTCACGAATCCGCCAATAGACGTGGCTCCGACGAGCGCAACCTTGCAGGCCTATCCTGCCACCGCCCTTTTTCTGCGTCATATCCGGGCGATCCGTCAAGATATCGAAATGACACCAGAGGATAACGCGGCAGTGATGACGATCTGTCGCCTCCTTGATGGCTTGCCTCTAGCGTTTGAGATCGCTGCAGCGCGTCTACGGCGCTTCACGCTGCACGAGTTGCTCGCTCACCTCCAGGCTGGCTTACTGATCCTGTACGACGAGCAGAGTACGGGATCAGGACGGCATATGACCCTCTCAGCAACTATCGACTGGAGCTACCAGCTTCTCGATCCTGCCACCCAGATGCTATTTGCTCACCTCGCGGTCTTCACTGGTGGCTGGACGGTTGATGCGGCCCAGTCCGTCTGCGAGCCTGATGTTGATCCGCATGCTCCCGTCGTGGATGCGCTGACCACCCTGCTCGATCACAGCCTGATCCTGCTCCAGCAACCGGGCAATGCCACACCGCGCTATACTATGCTCGACACGATCCGTGAGTATGCTCGGGAGCAATTTGCCGCGAGCGGTGAGCATGTACGGATTCAGGAGCAGCATCTCGCCTACTATGTGACCCTCGGCGAGGCCGCTGCGGCGCACTACCGCCGCGCGGACGAGACCGTCTGGTTGGACCGGCTGGAGCTGGAGCATGCTAATATCCGAGCCGCTATACAATGGGCCCGTGGTGCGGCTACGCCTGAGGTTGGGCTGCATATGGTGGGCCTACTTGGCCACTTTTGTGTACGTCGCGGTCACTGGCACGAGGGATTGCAGGCGCTCGACGCAAGCATAGCGACAGCTGGGACGATGATTACCCCTGAACGTTTGGAAGCGTCAGTGAGTCGGATGGTGCTGGCAACGAGACTTGGCGACTTTGGGATCCTGCAGACCTGGGCCGATGAGACACTACGCCTGGCACGGGCCCTCAAAAATCGCCATGGCGCAGCGCACGCCCACATGCATCTCGGCTATGTTGCCCATGTAACGGATGACGACGACCACGCGGCTGAGGAGCACTTCGCGACGAGCCTCGCGCTTTACCAGGACAGTGGTGACGCTGATGGCGTTGCGAGCATTCGGTACCAGCAGTGGCGCCTCGCGGCGCATCGTGGGGAGGCAATCGCGGGATGCCGATGGCTCGAAGAGAGTGTAGCAATCTGCCGACAGACGGGCAATCAGGTAGGCCTCGCGCAGTCGCTCAACGACCTGGGGGCGGTGCGCGCCGAGGTCGAGGGTCGCTATGCCGAGGCGCGCGCGCTGACGGAGGAAGGGCTCGCGCTCTTCCGCGCGGTAGGAGATCTGTGGGGCACGTGCTACGCGCTGCGCAATTTGGGCGAGATTCTGGTGGCGCAGGGTGAACTTGCAGCTGCACGGCTGCTGTTTGAAGAGTGTTTAGGTACTGCACAACGGTATCAGCATATCAACGGCATGGTAGACGGATACTTCGAACTCGGTACCGTTGCCTGGCTCATGGACGACCTCACCCTGGCCCGCACCCACTTCGAAGCAAGCTTCCAACTCGCGAACATGGACGATAATCCATGGGGGATGGGCAATGCGCTGCTTGGTCTTGGACATGTAGCCTATCGTCTGGCCGATCGCCAAGCCGCGCGCAAGTTCTACATGCACAGCATCAGCCACTATCGCGGACGCCGACTCATCGTGCAAATGCTTGTTCCTCTCATGTGCCTTGCCTGGTGCAATGCCCCTGACAATCCCGAATGGGCCGCACGCGTATTGGGCGTCGTCGAAGTGGTACTCGCCTCTCCCGATTCTCGTATGGGCTGGTCTGCCAGTGATCGCATCGTCGTCGCAACGATCCACGAACATCTTGACGTAACCATAAGCGATAGCACATTGGCGGCGGCGCGAGAGGCCGGACCCGCAACACCACTTATACAAATCGTTGACGGGGTTATGCGCCAGGAGCACCTTGCGGTACGAGTACACTGAGCCTGTAATGCGGGAAAACTCCATCTAAGCAAGCGCACAATAGTATCAGTGGTGGCCGGGTACTGTTAACTTAAAGAATCAGTACATCTACACTCTCCCTTTTCGGTTATGGGATGGCTGCATGACGATCAAGTTGTCGTCGCAGAACTCAGAGCGAGGTTTGAAGCGGACCTGGTAGATCGTGAGCTTCAACGAGCGCACGTAGATGGAGAAGGCAAGCCGCTTGAACAGCTTGTGGACGAGATTGTGCAGGGTATCTAAGCGGCGTACAGGATGTCGGTAGGACGGGATACCAGCCTGGATGCGCGTTACTCCGGCATTGACAGTGATCTATCTGCACCAACTGTGGGGGTAGTCTACAAAACCGCCGCCTAGTAAAAATATGTCACTTTTTATGTCACTTTTTGTCGCTTGAGGGGCTTGTGTGGGCTGCCTGGAGATGTTTCAATACACGCAGACCATTATCAACTTAAGTCGTTTCTGTGCAACGCCGACGGGGTACTTACAAACTCACTGCGTGGGTCGCAGAGGATGATGGGTCGCAAAAATCTAGACTGTTATGGGGAGGGCATTATGGCTGAAGAACAGACGCTATACTCACAGGATCGTACATGGAAAGTGACAATGACGGCTTACAAAAAAAAATTGTTCGTCTACAACAGTATAGGAACCGACGCAACAGTATATCATTGGGAGAAGACACACCGTTTTTTGTTTTTTGGAAGTAAGTCCGATTGGGTTGAAAGAAAAGCTAATCAAATTAAGATTCGTAATATGTACACCGGTAACATAAGTGGTGTTTTTCCTAAACAGCGGGGAACTCATGTTCAGGAGGAGATAGGAAATAATGTATCGTACTGGCAGACTAAGCAAATCAGCGTCGGCACCCTGACTGTTTCGCTAAACCTTGGAAGTGGGTCGATTAGCCCTGGAGCAAGTGGAGCTCCTCCACTTAACCCAACCATTGATCTTGACTCTGTATCTGGCATTATCGGGGTACAAATCGGAAGCGAATGGATTGGTGGAAGCGTCGATTTATCTTGAATGCAGACTCATGATCATACCGAAGGGATGCGTGAGCGGCTCTGTTGCAAAGCTTATTGGATGGCCGCTACACCCCCGCCTTGCAGCCATCCAACACGGCTATACAGGACAACCACTCATTCAAATCTTGCCACTACCAAGCGGATCTCATTCTGTTGTACCCGAAGGAGAGATACGGTGACGAAGACACAGACAAAGTTGGTTGCAATTGGAGACAGTCTGACGCAGGGGTTTCAAAGTGGGGCTATCTTTCTCACCGACTGGTCGTACCCAGCAATGATCGCCCGATCAATGAACCTCCAGATACCAACAGAGTTTCGTATCCCGCGATTTCCAGGAAGTGGTCTGCCTTTGAATATCGAAGCACTCTTACGGTGGATGTCCACACAGATTGGCCCAGATATCAGTCTTGATGAATGGTTCCTGCACTTTCCACTATTGCTCAATCGCTTTATGGATGACGTTGAAGATCTTTATGAGCGTGGTATCGGTGCTCAGCCAGCAGCATTTGGCGGGGTGTACCATAACCTAGCAGTGTGGGGCTTTCGCGTCGCTGATAGTTACACTGTTACATCAGAGTATGCTGTCAAGCAAATCAGCGATGCAGAAGGATTTATTGCTGATGATTTCCTTGGTCTTCCATCAGCACCCATGTATCGTACTGCTCGGCGTATCCTCAACCCACGTTACCGCCCTGACCGCGAAGATTGGACAATCATTGACAATTTAGCGCAGATCTCAAAAGAGGAAAACATCGAAACCTTGATCATCTGGTTAGGATCGAATGATTGTCTTGGTACAGTACTCAATCTTGATTTTAGGCCGATGGATACAACTACTGTGTCATCCGATCCCGCGGAGCGCCGTCGATGGAACTTGACCCATCCAGAGGTGTTTCGGCAGGATTTCGCTATGCTTGTTAAGCATGTCAAGGCGAACATTCAAGCAGAAACTCAGGTGTTCGTCGGCACGATCGCTCATGTTACGATTCCACCGGTGACTACGGGGATCGAGCCGTTCGATGGAACATACTACCAATATTATGGTCGCTTTTTTGCCAATCAGAGCAACTTTAATCACCTCTTGCAGAAGAACTTGACTCGCGAGCAGGCTCAATACATTGACGCGGTGATCGATGAATATAACGCTGCTATTAGGGACATCATTGATGCTGAGGGACCGGAATGGCATCTTGTTGAAGTCGGAGCTATCCTCGATGTACTAGCAGTCAAGCGTAACCAACTGCAGGACGCACCTGACCGGCCGCTCCGCAACTACTACGCGAGTTTAGGAATCACCGATCATCCTCTCCTGCGCCTGTCGCCGGTGCCAAACGTACTTCGCCTGAGGACACGAGAACAAGGCGAACGCTACGCGGGAGGTCTCTTTAGCCTTGATTGCTTCCACCCATCAACGATCGGCTATGGTATTGTGGCTGAAGCGTTTCTGCGCGAGATGCAACAAGCAGGTGTGGGCGACGCTGATCCGATGCGCCTTGATTGGGCCGACATCATTGCCCATGATACCTTGTTACAAACTCCTCCTTCTCTATGGGACGATATTACTGAAGCAGCGGAACATAACTCGACGTTGTGGGATGTGGTCTTCCAGGTTCTCGGCTAGTGGTAGTCAAGGCGAGAGGAACTGGCACAAGACCTTGTTGTGGCTGAAGGCACGTGCGGTGCAATACCTATCTTGGCCTCAAACCAACTCGTGCTAGTGCATACGATGATGCTCCAATCGCAAGAAGGACCGAAGGGTTATCCCAATGCTGGTGCATGCATCAGCGCAGTAATTGCCTTGTCCCATGCATCATAGATAGCTATGAGTGCATCACGGCGAAAAAAGTGTGGCGGTGTACCCCACTCACCGTCTGTAGTCCGAGGAATCGTTGTTGCCTATTGTGCAGCTGCTTCAGCATTCGCGTAGAGGCGCACCGCTAACCGATCATTCTGATTGACTCTATACATCGCCCCCGATGCTGACCGGTAGAGATACGCAACCTGGCTTGCACCAATCAATGCAATCTTGATCCCGTGCTGCTGTAATCGAGCCGGCAGCTCCTTAACCTCAGAGTTGTAGTAACGTACAGTAGTCAACATTTGCTGTGGCCGAACAAGAGATGGTAGCGATGATGAAAGCAGGCAAACAACTAGACGCACTGATTGCTGAAAGGATCATGGGCCTACTTGTACGTCCTGCTCACGACATGGAGTTCACCTCTGAACGGGAGTGGGCCTATGAAGGTAATTTTGTCATTACTAGTCCAGAAGGTTACTCACCGTCGTTGTGTCCTTCCTTTAGTACTGACATTGCCGCCGCCTGGCAGGTCATAGAGAAGCTTACCGACTACGATCCACAGCTTACTCAATGGGGCTACGAGGATGGATCGGTTGGATGGATGTGCGATTTTGAAGGGACAGAAGCGCATGCACCAACTGTCGCGCTCGCAATTTGTCTTGCAGCCTTGAAAGTTATTGATGGAGCACGAGTTATAGAGGACTAAGCTGGTGGACGGCGTCCTCGGCCCTCGCCGTCCCGCGCCTGTATGAGGCGCTTCGGTGCAACCATGCGCCATGCCTGTTCCAGCAGAAGGCGCAAGTCATCCGGCTCGACGGTTGCCAACTGGACCAGCATCAGCGGATAGCCAACATAATGGTAGGTGACAAAGAACGTCTCGGGGGCCAGCTGGATGCGAACCTCGCGCTCCGCGAAGTCTGTCTTAATCACGAGCGTCTCACCGTCTTCACGCAGCCGGGCAAGTAGTTTCTTACGGACATGGAAGGCGGGCGTTCCGTATGAAGTGCCTTCCTCAACCTCAGGCAGCGTACGTACGATCTCGCGTACGGTATCAAAGGTCACAGGCGGATACATCGTCATGCTGTCCTCCATCTTACGCAGTTTTCGCTGTATAACTTGTCGGATATGATAGCAGCACTGACCCAGGAGCCTCTGTTTAACCTCAGCGGGGCGAGACGGCAGGATAAAGCGATCCTGAGACTGAAGAACTTGCAGCAGCAGATCAAGAACTGGGTTAAAGAGTTCGCCTTCCTCTAGCTCCCATGTACTACAGGTCTACCACCATAATTGGGAGCATCCTTTCCATCTCCGTTTTGACCATGCGTACTCGTCGCGCCCCCATATGCTGGTAAAAGCCTTCAGCGTGCGTGTCAGCTTCGAGCTCCATCTGCTTGGCCCCTAACGTTCGTGCCTGCTCAAGAGCGTGCGTCCACAATGCCCGCCCAATCCCACTGCCGATGCGCTCCGGCACGACCCACAGATGCCCAAGCTCCGCAACGGGACCGTGCTCCTCGATTGCGTACCACCCTAGGATCACACTGGCCTCATCTGCTATGTAGGCATGGTGCTGCTCCAGGTACTCGGGCGTAATCCGAACCAAGTTGCCCCACCTCGTCATCCACTCCGAGTCATATCCCCAGAACTGTTTCGCTGCCAGCGTAACCTGCTTTAACGCCGGTGCCTCATACGGGTGTGCGGGACGAATAATCATAGAAACCTCTCCTGATAGCCTGCGATGGACAGCACCACCGCATTCCATGGTCGTCCTGCCCTCCGACTGTGTCCGATCAATCCTCGCACCACCGAGCAGGAGCTCGTGGCAACGCTTGACTAGCTCGACGGACTTACTACTCCACTCGTCGCAGAGGTCATGCGCGCGACCGCACCTGTTGCCTACTCATGGTGAGATGCGACCGTAATCCTGCTTGTCAAGGTCCAATCTCACCGAGCAGATCGCGCAGCGTGCTCAGCCTCTTGCTCGTCGAGCTTGATCTCAAAGAACTTGGTGCGCTGCGGAAGGGGTCCTGGACGATTGGGATCGGCGTACTCCATCAGACCCATGCGCTGCGCCATAGCTTCGCCACGCTGCGCAATCGACTGCTGAACCATTTCGGCGATCGCCTGCTTATCCTCAACACGCATAGCGGTGCCATGAAGATCTTTGCCACGCAGTCGAACGGTGACCTGCTGATCTGGCAGGTTCTTCCACCAGCCAGCGTGGGAGAAGAGGTAGAGACTCGTGCCCTTCTGCATGTAGCCGACCGGGATTGTGTACCGCTTGCCGCTCTTGCGACCTCGGAAGGTGAGGAGCATGAGTG
>JACDGP010000070.1 GCA_013821605.1 Herpetosiphonaceae bacterium | reverse complement strand
GATCTTGATTGACTGCACGAATGAGATACGGATTCCGCAACCCGTTGCTCATCACCAAGTCGACCTTGCGATTCAGGATCGCTTCAAGTCGCCGCTGCAGATCAAAAAAACGTGCCATCCACGGCCCGAGATCCGTTGCTGGGACGAATTCCACCAAAACGTCAATATCTGAGCGTTGAGGATCGAAATCCACTCTGGTTGCCGAACCAAACAGCTCCAGCTTCATCACCTGATATTCACGACACAGCGAGCGGATTGCTTCCCGTTGAGGTATTGTCAGCGTAATCATAACAATATGACCTCTCAGCCTTAGTTTACTCTAGCCACCACAAACGTGCTAGCCTGCGCTCAGCACGTTGGCATCCAGAAAGACGAGGTCCGCAATCACAGTTTAGGCGGTAGGCTTGTAATGAGGAATCGCTGCAGGATCAAGCCCCATGCGGCGCACTTCCTCAACAGCGCGTGCATAATCTTCGGCATCGACGGCATTCGACAACAGGAACTCAGCTTGGCGACTCGGCGTGTAGTCCTCCAAAGGAATGGCAATAGCTGGCCGAATCAGAATGTCATCCGCACTTTCTTCCACGATGGTTTCCTTGTTATACGGAGCGGTTTTTGTCGAGCAGAGCCAAGAAGACAGAAGGAATCGCGATGGGGATACCCTCAAATGGATTGAGGACCAGGAGGTCGTCATCTCCACTAACGATGATGTCAGCCCTTCCAGCTACGGTGGCTTCAAGCACTTGATTATCCTTAGGATCGCGGCAGACGACGATGTGTCGTTGAGGCACAACAAGTTCCCCTCTTAGGTCGATCACGGTCAGCACCGCTGCGATGTCATCCGGCCCAATGCCATATTTGTTCCGAATGCGTGGGCGACCGAGGACATCCACCAGTTCCGCAAGTAGCGACTCCGAATAAAGTAGCCGGTATGCTCCCTCCCGTAGGCGATGCAACACCGGCCCAACGGTACCTTGCGGCTTAATCAATGCGCGGACGAGGATATTTGTATCGACGACAGCACGCATCAGATGCCGGAACGGGCGGCTTCAACGTCCGCGGCGACCTCTTCCTCGCTGTATTGCTCATTCTCCATCGTCATACGATTCAAGAGCCGATCAAAGCGGGCAAGGGTAGCTTGCTCCTGCAGCTCCTGGAAGCGCACAAAATCCTCGTACGGAATAAGGACAGCTTCCGGGTGGCTACCGCGAGTGAGGATATACGGAACACGGCGCTGCGCGACTTCATCAAACACAGCCCGAAAGCTACGCTGTAGCTCTGTCACACCAATAATCTTCTGCATTACGACCTCACCTAAGTAAAGAATATGTAGTATACTACGTATTTCCCTTCAAAGAGCTTCTTACCCCACATTGTAATCCTCCAGCCATCTTCCCTCCTTTTATGAAACGCACGTATGTGCTATACTATACCCCACTCTGAGGAGGAGATCCGCCATCAGCATTTATACGCCTCCCATTCGCACCTGCTCACAGCACGCCTCCGTCCCGTCGCTCCCATTGTTCCCATTGATCCCGTTGTTAATTCATTGTTACCGCATTGTTATTTCATTGTTTTTGACATGCGTCGGAGCAATCATATCAAGACTCCAGCGTTGTTTTCCATTGCATTCATTTTCTGCCCATATCGCATTGGGATGCCATAAAACCATCGTTTCCCCTACGCGGGCAACATCTATTGCTGGCAATGGAGGTTTCTGTTCCCTAGGCTTCGCAGAGGTACCATGAACCGGGCTCCACTGTTAATCCACCATTCCGCCAATCGCGGACGGCACTATCCGCCCAGCTCGCTCCTCGGTCTCAAAAACTGTCTCGACGTCCAGGCCCGCGTGGTCGAAGTAGACATCATCCCGTTAGTTGGTGGCGACTTCGCACTCTTCCACGACGACCGTATGGAGCATGGCACCGACGATCACGGCGACATCGCTACCTGTACTGCTCAGCAGGTCGGTCGTCTGCATCACCTGTGGCAAGGAACGGTCAGCGATATACCGGTTGGCCTCCTGAGCGAAGCCATTGCCTTGATCGGGAGCTATCCCCAACTCCAAGAACTGCAACTGGACCTCAAGCCATATGTACCTTTAAACGACGCCGTTCTCGGGAACTTGCTGCAATTGATCGAGCCGGTCAAGCCCCACATCCGCATCACCTGCGTCGCTGACTGGGCGGTGCGCCATATACGGACACTAGATCCAACCGCCCTCCTCGGCTTTGACCCGCTGCTGTATTTCGACGTGCAGACCACCGGAAGCCCATCGGGTGCCGAGCCGCCGTTTCGCGTGGGAGCCTACGGCTACCGCGATGATCACCCCCTGGCTGCAAGGAAGTGGGGCACCGTCGTCGACTATTTGGCTGCGCGGGCCGATGCACTGCACGCCCAAGTACCCACCGGCACCATGTGGTATATCGATGCCTCCGTCTTGGCCGCTACGCTTGATGATGGCTTTGACTGGGTTGGTTACCTGCACAGGGAGGGAGCTCAAGTAGCAGCCTGGACGCTGGATGCCGAGCATCCTGCGGATGTGCTGCTGGCACGCCGCTTAGTGGCGACGGCAGTCGACCGAATTACCACCAACGATGCTCCAGCCATGTCGGGTGCGCTGGACGTCCCGACACAGTACTGAGGTTTGTGCCGCTGGCAAGGTATAATACGTGTGATGACGTGCAACGTCGCATGGGCATTTTTGATGGAAGGACGCTGATGATGAAACTCCAGACGATTTTGGCAACCAAAGGGACGAAAGTCTTTACGATCCGCCCCGAGCAGCAGGTCAAAGAAGCGATCAACATGCTGGTTGAGCATAACATCGGCGCACTGGTCGTCGTGGATGAAGATAGTCGGCCCATCGGCATTATTTCCGAGCGTGATGTGATCCACGTAGCTGCACACAATGATAAGGTGCTGGCACAAATGATCGGTGAGGTGATGACTAAAAAGTTGATCACCTGCACGGCCCACGACGATATCCACGCGGTCGCCCAAACCATGACTGACCGCCGCATTCGTCATTTACCAATCGTCGAGGATGGCAAGCTGGTCGGGATCTTGTCGATCGGCGATGTGGTTAAAGCCCAACTCCAAGAATACCAGGGTACCATCCACAACCTGCAAACGCAGGCGCAAGCGGACCCTGACAAATAAGCACTGAAGTGAGTATCATGACACAACCTGGCACCGAAACATATCCGTTACGTGTTGCAATTATTGGTTCGGGTCCGGCGGCATTTTATGCTGCGGACCATCTCTTGAAACAACCGGGCCTGGTTGTCAACGTCGATATGTTCGACCGCCTACCGACCCCCTATGGCTTGGTCCGAGCCGGCGTTGCGCCGGACCATCAAAAGATCAAATCTGTCACCAAGATCTTCGATCACGTCGCCGCCAATCCGTGTTTTCGTTTTTTTGGCTTGGTCGAATATGGCAAAGATATTTCGTTAGACGATCTCGAACAGCATTACCATCAAATCCTGTTCGCAACGGGTGCTCAAACCGACCGGCGCATGGGCATTCCTGGCGAGGACCTGATCGGCAGTCACGCGGCGACCTCCTTTGTGGCCTGGTATAACGGCCACCCCGATTTCCGCGACTACGAGTTCGATCTCACCCAAGAGCGCGTTGCGGTGGTTGGCGTCGGCAATGTAGCGATGGATGTCGCCCGCATTCTATCGCTGACCCCTGCCGAGCTCGCCGCCACGGACATTGCCGACTATGCCCTGGAGGCCCTCAGCAAGAGCCGCGTCAAAGAGGTCTATTTGCTGGGCCGGCGTGGACCGGCGCAGGCCGCCTTTACCAATCCCGAGATCAAAGAGCTTGGTGATCTGGCGGGCGCTGAGGTGCATATATTGCCCGAGGAAGCCGAACTTGACCCACTCAGCAAGGCGGACCTCGAAGCCAGCAAAGATCGCACGACCATCAAAAAGGTCGAGATCATCCAGAGCTATGCGCACGAAAAGCCGCGCACCAAACCGCGCACCCTGTATCTCCGCTTCTTGGTATCGCCCGTTGAGCTGATCGGGAACGCCGCAGGCCACGTCACGGCGCTTCGCCTGGTCAAGAACGTGCTCTATGCGACCGAAGCCGGTACCCTGAGTCCCAAACCCACCGATCACTTCGAGGAGCTGCCCGTCGGCATGGTCTTCCGCTCGGTCGGCTATCGCGGCGTAGCGCTCCCTGGCATCCCCTTTAACGAGCGCTGGGGCGTGATCCTGAACCAGAAGGGCCGTGTGCTCGATCCCGATACCCAACAGCCACTCACGGGTATCTATACATCGGGCTGGATCAAGCGCGGCCCGAGCGGTGTGATCGGCACCAATAAGCCCGACTCGGTTGAGACCGTGGCCTGCATGCTGGAAGACCTTGCCCAAGGTGCCTATATTCACACTGCACAACACCCGGAGGATCGCATCGAGCAGCTGGTGCGCACACGCCAACCGCACTATGTATCGTATGCCGATTGGAAACAACTGGACGCGGCAGAGCTTAGCCAGGGTCAGGTGCAGGGCCGTCCTCGTGTCAAATACACGAGCGTCGCGGAGATGCTCAAGGCGCTGGGCCGCTGATCGCCGGCCGGAGGATGGATGGCTGCGAACGATTACCACTTCATCACGCACTGGACGATCGAGGGGACCATCAAGGAAGTTGTCGACATCTTGGCCGACGCCAGCGATCTGCCCCGCTGGTGGCCCTCGGTGTATCTCAACGTCCAAGAACTGGCGGCCGGTGACGAACAGGGCATCGGCAAGGTTGTTGACTTATATACCAAGGGATGGCTGCCCTATACGTTGTGTTGGCAGTTTCGTGTGGCAGAGATCTACCTAGATGGCTTAAGCATCGAGGCCTCTGGTGATTTCGATGGGCGTGGTGTATGGACCTTTGGGCAAAACGGGCCGTTCGTTGATATCGTGTATGACTGGCGTATTCGAGCCGGTAAGCCACTCTTGCGGCGCTTATCCTGGCTGCTGAAGCCCATCTTTGCCGCCAACCACCGCTGGGCCATGGCTCAGGGCGAAACCAGCTTGAAGCTAGAATTGGCACGTCTTCGTGCTGCCGGAGAGCATGTCCCACTTCCGCCGCCGCCAGCAGCTACGAGCAGCGGACCATTCCTAGGGCTAGGCGCAGTTGTCATCATGATCGGGCTCGGGTACTGGCTCGCGCAGCGAATACGTGATCGCGGAGGCGTATAGCAGTGGATCAACCAGCCAAAATGGCCCTCTTCAAACAGCTGACTTGGTCCGAAATTGAGGAGTGGGCCGGGACGACGGTCGCTGCACGTGGGAGCAGCTACCAACGCAGTCATCGTGTCACTGGCCTAGCCCTGACCTCTACAGGTGAAGTTATCGCTTGGGTGCAGGGGACGCGCCGCTATGCTACCTTGATCGACATTAATGAGGACGGTCTCATCGCGGACTGCAGCTGTCCCTATGCCGGCATCTGTAAGCATGCCGTTGCCGTGCTGCTCGACTACCGTGAGCACCTTAAGCAACAGCGCGAACTATCTACAGTCTCTTCCGCCGATCTGCGGATGCACCTGCTGGCGAACAGTGCCGACGAGTCATGGGACCCGGAGGACGATAAGCTGGTCATCCTGCACACCGAGACGCCCCAGCGCCTGTTTCTTGAAGCACAGACCAAGGCACAATTGATCGAGATAATCGAGGATTTGACGAAGCATTTCCCCAACATCCGTGCTGCACTAGAGAATCGTCGCACCCTGACCACGGGGGATGCCGAGCAACTCATGCAGGATGCCCACAAGCTGATCGCCACGATCAGTATCGAGCCGGTATGGCGAAACAAGTGGGACGATGCAGGCTCTACCCCTGATTACGAGCCGGTCCGTGAGCGTCTTGAACTGCTGCTTCACCAAGGTTATGCCGACGAGGTCGTGAGCTTGGGCGAGACGTTGTTGCAGGCCGGCATCGCACAGGTAGAGCAAAGCCACGACGAAGGCGAGACTTCGTGGCAAGTTAGTGCGTGCATGGACGTGGTCTTTCGCGCCGTCGCGGAATCATCACTCGAATCGGCTGAACAGATCCTCTGGGTGATCGATGCTTTGCTGCGAGATGAATACGACCTCTGCGAGGGCGGCGGGACTGTTCTGGAACAACCCTATCCAGCCAAGGATTGGAGCATCGTCGCGGATCTGCTGGTCCAACGGTTGCGAGACTTACCGTCTTCAGCCTCCCACGAGGATTTTTCGCAGGTCTATGCCCGCGATAAGCTGAGCACCTGGGCTATTACGGCGCTCCAAGAGGCTGAACGAGAAGATGAAATCATCCCGCTTGCCGAACGCGAGGCAGCATCGGATGGGGCCTATGTCCGCCTCGTGAAGCTGCTCATCAATGCCGGACGCACGGGTGAAGCAGAGCAATGGATCGCCAAGGGCATCGTTGTGCTGGGGTCTAGACAACTCGGAACGGTCAGCCAACTGCGTGACACCCTGCGCGAACTGCGCGAGCAGGCTGGAGATTGGTTGCACGTCGCAGCCATGCACGCCGAAGAGTTCTTCGCATGACCATCGCTGGCGACTCTGCAAGCTCTCCGCATAGCAACCGAGCGGGTCGAAGTATGGCCGGTGGTAGAGGCTGCCGCTATGCACTACTTGGAGACCGGGGAACCCCCGCAGGGCAAGGCGCGGGCCGTGGGGAACCGGACGATCCCGCCGTGGCCCAGCGGCCGGGGCAGTTCCCGATGATCAACCTTCTGATTGCCATCGCCGCCGACCAGCGGCAGCCCGATCAGGTCCTGTACTGGTATGATCGGCAGCCCACGGCACGAAACCTCTGGAGCATAGTCGATGAGCCCTTGGTCGCCGATGCGATCGTCGATGCTTATCCAGAGCGAGCTACTGCGATCTGGAAGAAGCTCGCCGAGGCGCACATCGCACAAACACAGCCCAGCGCATACGAGATTGCTGTCGATTATCTGCGTAAGCTCCGCGACCTCTTCACGCGGCAAGGACAGATCGACGAATGGCGACGCTACATTGCCGAACTGCGCAAGGCCAATGCGCGCAAGCGCAAGCTCATGGAAATGCTCGACAACTTGGACCACCCTGGCCTCTGAGGAGACTTTGCTCCATCACACAACAAAGAAGCTAGCAAATACTGCTAGCTTCTTTGTTCACCGCATCCCATGCGGAAACTCTTTGGTGAGCCATGTAGGACTCGAACCTACAACCTGCTGATTAAGAGTCAGTTGCTCTACCATTGAGCTAATGGCCCAAAATGGCGACCTCGAGTGGACTCGAACCACCAACCTACAGCTCCGCAAGCTGTTGCTCTATCCATTAAGCTACGAGGTCGTAATACAGGCTTCTCTTGCCTGCGCTGGATATGGGCTCTGGTGCCGAAGGCGGGACTCGAACCCGCACAAGCTTACGCTCGCTGCCTCCTGAAGACAGTGCGTCTGCCAATTTCGCCACTTCGGCCCGGTAAATTGTCAAGGTGCGGTTTCCCTAACAGCGATGGTGATTATACACAGGCACTAGGGCGTTGTCAAGCACGGACGTTTGCGTTAACATGGAACAGTTGCTCACTATCAACAGCCAATCTGGTATAATATGTTGAGCAGTACGGGTCGCCCGTACTCTTTTGCTGCTTGCGAATTGAGAGCATGGAATATCAGCCGAATCTAGACAATATTAAAGGGAACGGCGGCTTCATCACCAAGGTAATCCCTGGAAGCGTGGCAGCGGAGCTTGGTATTCATGTTGGCGACCGGCTGGTCGCAATCGACGACCAGCTCATGCGCGACGTGATCGACTACCGCTTCGCCTCGACCGAGCCAAAGTTAGCGCTGCATCTCCTGCGTGGTGAGCAGCATCTGGTAGTTCCGGTCGCTAAGGATATTGACGCCGATCTGGGGCTGGAATTTTCTGAACCGTTGTGGGACCGTCTGCGCACCTGCAATAATAAATGCCCGTTCTGCTTTCTGACGCAAATGCCCAAGGGTTTTCGCAAAACGCTGTATCTTAAGGACGACGACTACCGGCTCTCCTTTTTGTATGGCAACTTTGTGACCTTGACCAACTTAAAAGAAGAAGACTGGCAGCGCATCGACAAGCAACGTCTAACACCGATGTATGTTTCAGTGCATGCCACCGACCGCTATCTGCGCGCGGTGTTGCTGGGCAAGCCCGATGTGCCGGATGTGATCGCGGATATCAAGCGTCTGGGCGAGATGGGCATCGAAGTGCATACGCAATTCGTCGTCTGCCCCGGACTGAATGATGGCACCGTCCTTCAAGAAAGCATCGAGGCACTCGCTGCACTCCACCCGGTCGTCCAAACGATTGCGGCGGTACCGGTGGGTCTCACCAAGTTCCGCTTCACTGGCAAAGCACCCCAGTCGATCAAGGCTGCGATCCAGGTCCACGAAACGTCCGACTGGATCGACACAAACTGGGAACGACAGCCCCTATGGAACGATACGTTGCAGTTGAATAGCCCGCTAGTACCGTCAGGCCAACCGGATCTAGGCTTTTGCGCGCGTTCGGGTACCAATATTACAACCAACATTCCCCTGCGTACCTTCCGTCCCGAGGAAGCTGCCGCGGTGATTGCCCTGCTTGAGCCGTATCAACACCGCTTCCGCAAACAGCTAGGCTATGGCTTGGTGTATCCTTCGGACGAGTTCTATCTCGTCGCTGAGCAACCCCTGCCGCCGGCCTATATGTATGACGGCTATGACCAACTCGAAAACGGCGTTGGGATGGTGCGGAAGTTCCAGGATGATTGGGAGCTTGTCCGCCACAAACTGCCCATACGCACCCGCGCCTCCAAACGTATTGTCGTGGCGACCGGCACCTTGGCGGCCCCCGTGCTTCGACCACTGGTGGAGCGCATTGATCGTATTGCCGGGGTCGAGGCCGAGCTTGTACCGATCCGGAACGACTTTTTTGGAGAAACCGTGACAGTGGCCGGGCTGCTGACCGGCGGTGATGTGGTCGCCCAGTTGCGCGAACATTTACCTGCAGATCTGCTGGTGCTGCCACGCGTGATGTTCGACTTCGCCGCTGAGCGTACCATCGACGAATATAGCCTCAATCGCATCAGTGCCGAGCTCGGTGTGCCGGTAGTGCTGGGACGTGATCCAGACGATTTGGTTAAGGCTGTACGTGGCTTGGTACGTTCCAGCCAGCCAGTCTTGGAGCTGGCGGCAGCGTAAAAAGGTTTCTCGCATCTGCCTCTTTAGTTCCTTGGCACCGATGACCATGAGGCAGCGGTTCAGCGTAATTTAAGGATCTGTTATGGCACAACCGATTGTAGCCCTCGTTGGACGCCCCAACGTCGGCAAATCGACCCTATTCAATAAGCTGCTCGGCGAGCGCCGCGCGATTGTGGAAGATTTACCTGGCACGACGCGTGACCGGTTGTATGGTGCAGCCGAATGGTCAGGCCATAATTTCACGATCGTTGACACGGCCGGTATTTTGCCCGGTGAAGAAGACGAGGTCGGCGCTTCGATGGCGCAGATCGTTCGGGGCACGCGTGCGCAGGCGCAACTGGCGATTGACGAAGCGGATGTGATCGTGCTCTTGGTCGACGTCAAGGATGGCATCACCAGTGCCGATGCAGAAGTATCTGAGCTGCTTCGCCGAACGTCGAAACCGGTACTACTGGCTGCTAATAAAGCCGATTCGATCAATCGCACCCAGGACGCGGTCGAGTTTTATAACCTGGGGCTGGGCGACCCAATTCCGATCAGCGCCTACCATGGCACTGGCACCGGCGATCTGTTGGATGAGATCGTAGCCCACTTTCCCGAGCGCGCCGAGGCCGAAGAAGATGAGTACGCCGTCAAAATCGCCATCGTCGGCCGTCCTAATGTCGGCAAGTCGAGCTTGCTCAATAAATTGCTGGGCTTCCAGCGTGTGGTTGTGAGCGATATTCCGGGCACGACGCGCGACACCATTGATACGGTTGTGGAATATGCCGGCAATAAAATTCTGTTGATCGATACGGCTGGCATCCGCCGGTCAGGCAAAATCGAGCGCGGCATCGAGAAATATAGCGTATTGCGGGCGCTCAAGGCGGTTGAGCGCGCCGACGTGACCTTGTTGCTGATCGATGCTGTCGAAGGTGTCACGGCACAAGATACACATGTGGCCGGTATGGTGCTTGATGCTCACAAGGGCATCGCGATACTGGTCAATAAGTGGGATGCAGTCGAGAAGAAGAACACGACCTTTGATGAATATACCGCTGCCGTACATAAGGCCTTCCACTTTATCCCATATGCGCCTCTGATGTTTATTTCGGCCCTGACCGGCCAACGCGTCGAGCAGGTCCTGGAGCTGGCACTGGATATTCAAAACGAACGCTGTACACGCATCTCGACCTCGAAGCTGAATACAATTTTGCGGGATGCGGTGCGTGATCATCCGCCCGCGACCAATCACAAAGGTGCGCATCTCCGGCTGTTCTATGCGACGCAAGCACAGGTCGCCCCGCCGGTCTTTTTGATCTTCACCAACGCGCCCGAGGAAGTCCACTTTTCGTATAAACGCTATATCGAAAATCGTATTCGTGCCGAGTTTCCATTCGTCGGGACGCCGGTCCTGGTGATATTTAAAGACAAAAACAAAGAAGACGACTAGTCAGCTAAGCAACGGAGAAACGAGTATGCTACGGAACAGCTCCTGGATTCGCCGATCAAAGCTTCTGCAGACCGTTATCATGCTACTGACCAGCGTGGCCCTGGCGGCCTGCAGTGTGTCGGTAACACCGCCGGCCTCCTCGTCGGTGCTACCGACACCGACCGCTTTCGGGGCTGCGGCGAGTACGACCGCTCCCGCAGTCACCGTCGGTAGCCCATCTGCCACCGCTGCGTCCATAACGGCAGAGAGTACCTCAGCCACAGCAGAAAATGCCTCAGCCACGACAGGCAGTACTGCGACTACGGCTGCTTCCGCGACCACCACTGGCTCTGCTTCCGGTGGCACACTGCCGGTCGTGCAGCAGCCGGCAGAGCTTACGGGGACCTTCACCTATACCAACGATATTATTACGACCTACTATGTCGAACATGCCGTCGAGCTAGCAGATATGACCGGCTTTGTGCGACGCGATCTGAAATGGATCGCCCCGCCCGAAAGCCAAACGCTAGGCCGACTCACGATCGACACCACCAAAAAGCTCGGTACTTTTACCCTAGATCTACCCGAACAGCCCCGTGGCACCCTAGCGAATGTGGCCCATAATGGCCGGAACGATAAGGGTGTTGAAATCTTCGCCCTATCTTACTCGCCCAATCTAAGTGGCGGCCCGTTCCTTGAGGGTGACGACCGTAAGCAGGCTCAGGGTTGGCCCAACTACCTAGCATCGGTCGTGACCGATTCTCAGAACCACCAAGAAGTGATCGGCGGCAAGCTGATCGTGTGGGCACCGGACGACCAGCAACAGTTCCCGACCGGCTTTGGCGCGGACAACCGACTGTTCACGAATGATGATCCGGAAGGTCCGCTCCCAGGCGGCTATTCGGTGGTCGACTTGAGTCAGCGACCCTTCAAGATCATCCGCGATGCGCAGCCTCAGCTCACGCTTTATGAGCCCAACGATGCCGCGATTAAAGACTTTTCGAAGCTGCCATACACCGCAGCCTTCAAGCAGATGTTTGACAGCATACGTGCGACCTACGCCTTTAAAGGGATTGCCGGCAAAGAACCTAACTGGGATGCGCTGTCGGCACAGCTCACACCACGCGTGGCCGCAGCCGAGCGCAATCAGGATGGCCAGGCATTCTACATGGTGCTCCGAGATTTCGTGTCGGCCTTCAAGGATGGCCATGTTGGTTTGAACGGTGCTGCCTTCGGTCAAAAATTCCAGGCGGAGCGTACGGCTGGTGGGTACGGCTTTGCGATTCGACAGCTCGATGACGGAAGCTATATCGTCGTCTATGTCACCGCGGATGGACCTGCTGCGAGTGCCGGTATGCAGGTTGGCGCGAATGTAACGCAATTCGATGGGAAACCGATCGACGCTGCGGTGAAGGCAGTACAGCCGCTAGCCGGTCCGTTTTCGACCGATTCGGCCCTACGGTACCAGCAACAGCGCTATTTGCTGCGCGCGACCGTCGGGACCAGTGCAACCGTTACCTACGCCAACCCGGGCAAGGCAACCTCAACCATCTCGCTGACGGCCGTAACGGAGCGCCAAAGCTTCCAAGCGACCTCACTCTTTCGAGGCTTCAACCCGGAAGCACTGCCGGTTGAGGCACGCAGGCTTTCACCGAGTGTCGGTTATATCCGTATCAACTCGAACTATGATGACCTGAACCTCATTATCCGCCTGTTCCAACGCGCGCTCACGACCTTTACGGCCGAGCAGGTGAGCGGCCTGGTCATTGATATGCGACAGAATTCGGGTGGCTCGCCGCTGGAGTTGGCCGGCTTTTTGACCAACAAGACAATCACGCTCGGCCAGTTGCAATACTACAGCAGCAAATCGAATCGCTTTGAAAACGAGGGCGTTCCCGACACGATCGATCCTAAGCAGGAGCAGTACCACTTTGACAAATTGGCCCTGATGGTGAGCCCGGCTTGTGCGAGCGCCTGTGAGATCGAATCGTATGGCTTCAGTCAGGTGCCGGGCATGATCGTAGTAGGACAATATCCCAGTGCTGGGATCGAGGCCGAGGTTTCTCGTGGCCAGTATCAGTTGCCGGAAGGGATGTCACTGCAGATCCCGACGGGCCGCTTTGTGTTGCCGGACGGGAGCATCTTCCTGGAAGGCAAGGGTGTTGTGCCAACCCTGCGGGTACCAATCGATGAGAAGACGGCCGTGAGTCAGGATGATGTGGTTTTGCAGGCGGCCCAGCAGGTGGTGACGCCGCCGCAATAGGGGTTGACGTACATGACGACCTTCGGTACAGTACCACTATTCCAGGAGTTCAACCATCATGGCAAAATCTCCGGTTGGCCCACGGGCTACGACCGCTAAAACCACTACAACGACGAAAACGACCGCCGGGCGTACTGCTCCACGCGCCCGGCAGGTAGTGCCGCCGCGCCGTTCGCCACTGCCAATTATTTTGGGTCTGGCTGCCGCTCTTGTGCTCCTCGGCATTGTGGCACTGGTGCTCCGGAATCCAAGCAGCACACCTGCGACGGGGACAGCTGCCGGCGAACGCAAAGTGGAACCTTATGCCAGCGATAGCACACAGGGTCGCAACCACATTAGTAATGTGGCTGCCGGTTCCTACAACTCGAATCCACCTGCTGGCGGCGATCACTACGGGCAGTGGGCGACGTGGGGTGTACAGACGATAGCACCACCCGATTCAATGCTGGTCCATAATCTAGAGCATGGAGGCGTCATCTTCTGGTATGACCCAGCGAAGGTTGATGCTGCGGTCGTCCAGAAGCTGACGACACTCACACGCAATTTGCAAGATACGAACATTCGCGTGATCCTGACACCGCGCGCGAAAGGCATTGACGGGAACAAGCCGATCGCTGCGACATCTTGGGGTTACCTCATGACCGAGGATCAATATAATGAGGGCAACCTGCGCGCCTTTTTTAACGAGCATATCAACAAGGGTCCCGAGTGCGTCAACGGGCAGTGCCCCGAGTAACGCGCTTTGCCGCTCACACGAACGTGGCCCGTACCACGTGGTACGGGCCTCATCTTTGCTCAGGCAAGACATCCACTGCAGCAAGGCGCAGGAGGTGAACTACGCGTGTACTAGTGCTCACCGATCAGCGTCAATGCCTCAGGGCGTAGAGCAAGCTGAAGCATAGTTCCTGGCTGTTGGCCGGGTGCTAGGTCAAGCACTAGTTCCGTGCCACTCCTATGCCGCACGACGACCCGCTCGGTCGCACCACGAAACGTCGAGCGGATCACAGTAGCTTCCAGCATATCATCATTCGACCTACCGTCCTCTGAGACAAGCACAGCCGCTTCGGGCCGGATTACGACCGCTACATTGCTATCAGGTGACAGCACCGAGGACGTCTTCACGCGCAAGCATCCAATCGCTGTCCGTACCACCGTTAATGCACCACTGCATTCGACCACACCCTGCAGGATATTGTCGAAGCCCAAGAAGCGCGCGGCAAACAGCGTCGTGGGCGCAGCATAAACCTCGGCAGGGGAGCCGCTTTGTACGATACGACCGGCATTCATGAGCACAACTCGGTCAGCGACGGCAAAGGCTTCGGCTTGGTCATGGGTCACATAGATGCTGGTCAGGCCAATCCGCTTGATGATCGTGTGCAACTCATCGGTCAGTTGCTCACGTAGAGTGCGGTCAAGCGCCCCAAGTGGCTCATCAAGCAGGAGCAGCTTTGGCTGCGGCGCCAATGAGCGTGCCAGGGCCACCCGTTGGCGCTCACCACCGGATAACTCCCAGATGGTACGGTTGCCATAGGCCGGCAAGCCGACGAGCGCAAGCGTTTCCCGCACACGCTCAGCGATGATGGGAGGCGCAAGACGTTGCATTCGTAAGCCAAAGGCCACATTCTCGGCTACACTGCGGTGCGGAAACAGCGCAAACTCCTGGAACATGAGCCCGAAGCCGCGTTGGTGAACCGGCACGCCTTCTAATGGCCGACCGGCAAAGCGCACCGTACCACCATAGGGCGTTTCGAGCCCGACGATCACACGCAACAGCGTCGATTTGCCACACCCTGATGGACCCAGCAGCGATACAATCGTGCCCTGCTCGGCTTGAAACGAGACATCGTGCAGCACGGCGTCACGGCCATAGCCATACGTAAGGTGTTCGACGGTGAGCAGGGGGGATGCCGGCAGGGGTGGACTCCTCACAACCCTTCTTGGTTCGGGTCGAGATACCACAGCGAATGATAGGTTTCGTCACGTTCGGCACGGTGGTTACGTAGTTCCCCCAAGTAGGAGATGGCCGTCATGCGCTTACAATAGTTACACGAATACAGGTCATACTTAAAGCGCTGGCTGACCGGGTTGGCGACTGTTACATTGATCTCAAGCGGTTCGGTAGCGGTACTGTTGCACCAGCTACACACAACCGGATAAACAGCAACCCAACTCGAACGCCGGAAACGTTTGCGATATTCCAGCACCTTGTAGACAAAATGGAGACCACGCCCCCAGGTCGCCGAGGCCGTGAAGCGTTTACACTCGGGACAGCGGTCGACCGCATGTTCCATACTCACCTGGGCGTTGACGACGTGGATATGGTCCGAGATGCGATCAAGACCGGCGTTATAGCCACACCATGCACATACCAGCGTCGTCGTTTGTTCTGCCACCGCCATAAACCGTCTTCCTTCTCCCAGCATTATACGCCGGACCAAGAGGTGATACAAGCTTGGCGACCTTACTGTGCTATCCACATTTAGTACACATTTTGGGGATAACGCCCTAGATATAGGGACGATGTAAAAGGGGCAAAAGAGGCTTGCCACATAATACCCCTAGGAGCTACAACATATATGTATAGCCTTTCGGACGTCAACAAGCTGTAATTTTGATGGGTTGACGGACAAAAAAGGCTATGCTAGTATGGCTACACCTAAATGTGGGGCCATAGCCTTGACTAGTACCACTACATCTAGTGAAAAACTAAGATGCGCCGGTTGTGGCAGATAGGGCGAAGTTACCATAATATTTTACACTGAATACATAATCAGGAGGATGGATGATGAATGAAGCGTTGGTGCAGTCCTACATCGGTGAAGATGACTTGTTTATTGCGACGCCGCCGAGCATTGTCAAGCGCGATGGTCGAGTTGTACCCTTCCAGGTCGAGCGCATCGAGAATGCTTTGACACGTTGTTTCGCCAGTTTTGGTCGTCGCCCACATACCCACGTGGCCGAACTTGCTCAACGGGTTACAAATATTGTGGCGGCTAAAGCCAATGGAACACCACCAACTGTGGAAGGCGTGCAGGACATTGTGGAGATGGTGCTACAGGCTGCCGGTGAGTTCGAAGGGGCGAAGCGCTATATCTTGTACCGTGCGGAGCATGCAAAGGAGCGTGAAGAGCGACCCATCCCCATCGAAGTCCGCCAAGCTTTTGCTGAGTCAGACCGCTATTTCCCAACGCCCATCCAAAAATTCCAATTCTTCGACAAATATTCGCGCTTCGACTATGACCTTGGACGCCGCGAAACCTGGGTCGAGACGATCGACCGGTCGGTTAGCTTCTTGCGCGAGTTATCGCACTCCCGGCTACCCGGCGAGACCTACGGGCGCATCCGGCAAGCGATGCTGGAAATGCGGGCAATGCCCTCAATGCGCTTGATGGCGATGGCCGGCCCCGCAGCTCGTCGTACGAACGTGGCGATCTATAACTGCTCGTACCAAGCGGTCGATAGTATCGACGCATTTGTAGAAGCACTTATTATCTCGATGAGCGGCTGCGGGGTGGGGTTCTCGGTCGAATCGCAATATGTCGAGAACTTGCCACGTATTCGTCGCCAAACCGGAGCGGCTCCTCAGCTCTTTACTGTCGAGGACTCAGCCGAGGGCTGGGCCGCCGCTTTGCGAACGGGATTGGAAACCTGGTTCGACGGCGGCGATATACGTTTCGATCTCTCGCAGTTGCGACCCGGTGGCGCACCGTTACGCACAAAGGGTGGGCGTGCATCCGGTCCTGAGCCATTGCGGCTGATGCTTGATTTTACACGTGCGCGCATTCTGGCTCGCCAGGGGAGCTGTTTACGGCCACTTGATGCCCACGACATGATGTGTGCTGTCGGTAATGCTGCCGTAAGTGGCGGAGTTCGGCGTACAGCAATGATCAGCTTGTTCGACTATAACGACGATGAGATGCGCCATGCCAAGGATGGCGACTTTGATCACGACAACAGCCAGCGCTGGAATGCCAATAACTCGGCTGTGTGGCCGGCAGGTGGCTTCACACAGGAAGAGGTTGCGCACCAAGTACTCGATATGGTGGCCTCGGGTCGTGGTGAGCCGGGGATCTTCAACCGGCAAGGTGCGATTGCGATGCGACCTGAGCGCCGGGAAGCGGCAAACTTCGGTACGAATCCATGCGGCGAAATTTTGCTGAGGCCAATGGAGTTCTGCAACCTTACGGCTGCTGTCGCACGGAAGGACGATACCTTCGAGACGCTGCGTGAAAAGGTCGAGATTGCGACAATCATTGGTACCATACAGTCTATGGGCACGCACTTTCCCGGTTTGCGACCACAGTGGAAGCAGAATTGCGAAGAAGAGCGGCTACTGGGCGTGGACATCACCGGGCAGATGGATAGCCCCATTGCCCAAGATGGCGATGTCAAGGAGCAACTGCGACACGTCGTGGTCGAAGTCAACCGGCAGACAGCTGAAGCACTAGGCATCACCCAGTCGGTAGCCGTGAGCTGTGTGAAGCCAAGTGGTAATAGCTCGCAGTTGCTGGACTGTGCATCGGGGCTCCACGCGCGCTGGGCTCCTTACTATATTCGCAATATCCGTGTTGCTGCCAGTTCACCAATCTACAAAGTATTGCGCGATGCCGGTCTGCCAATGGATCCAGAGAATGGGCAGACCAAGGAAAGTGCGATCACCTGGGTCATTCACTTCCCGGTCAAAGCACCTGAGGGCGCTGTAACACGCAATGACCGAACAGCGATCCAGCAATGCGAATTCTGGCTGCAAAACAAGCTGCGTTGGACTGAGCACAATCCGTCAGTGACGATCTCCTACCGCCCTGACGAGGTGATTGATCTAATGAAGTGGATCTGGGATCATAAGGATGTTATCGGAGGGATGGCCTTTCTGCCGAGTTTCGACGCCAACTATGCTCAGATGCCCTATGCCGAGATCAGCAAGGAAGAGTACGAGCGGCTGGCAAGTGAGTTCCCCCCTATTGACTTCAGCCGGCTATGGCGTTATGAAGAGCAGGATCTAACAAGTGCGGCGCAGGAACTCGCTTGTTCAAGCGGTGCTTGCGAGATCGAGATTGTGCCGCAAGGCTAGCAGTATTATCCTCCATACTTGAAAAGAGCCTGCATGGTATCATGCAGGCTCTCTAACCAATAACACCAAATGGCACACTTGGTGCAAGATTGAGTGCGCCAAATCGATCTTCTCTCGCGTAGCTAGGCGTAGCTCCTCAGCTTGAAAGGGCCACGATATTGCGTCCCGAGGTCAGTGACACCGTCTGACCACCGCTGATCATGTTGCCTGCAACACCATTGGGGAGCGTGATTTCGCCGGTGAGCGTCGTATGCTCCACGCGTAGCTCGACCTCGACCTGCCCTCGCGGATGTGGCAGCGTGCCATGTACTGCCGTGAGTCTGCCGAGCTGCGGCCTGACCTCGACGTGACGAAAGCCGGGTGTTGTGGGACGAATGCCGATGATCGAGGCGAAGTAGTGATATAGCGGATGTGACCCCCAGGCATGACAGTCCGAGCGGCTCGGTTCTGGCGCCTCAGGGGTGGTCGTAAAGCCCTGTCCCGGCAGATCGAACCACAGCTGGAGCCGGTCGACCAGTGCATCGATGTGACCCAGTGCCGTATACGCTTCCAGGAGATAGTGACTAAAGTAAATGGTGGTGCGCGCAAGATCCGTGGCGCGAAGCAGCCCAGCGGCGACCCGCTGGGCGTGCGGCGCATCTAGCACTCCACTGAGCAATGCCAAGCACTGCGAGTGTTCAGAGAAGTGCTGGCGCTGGAGGTCATCGGCAAATAACCCGCGCTCCCCATCCCAGAACCGATCGCTCAGCTGTGCCGCTAAGGTTGCAGCTCGTTTGCTGGTTCGTGTCGCCAGTTCGTCCTCACCCAGCCAGCCTTCGAGACGCGCCACCTGCGTCAGGACCAGCGCAAGCTGCCAGTTGATCACCCCACTCACACCGAGTTCGCCGTCTGGCGGGACGCCCCGCACCCATTCGGGGACCCAGTCCATAAAGTTCCAGCCGGGTGGTGCCTCCACCAGCCCATCACTATTCATCAAGCTGTAAAACCGGTCCAGGACAGCGCGCACACCTGGCATGAGGCTGCGGACGAAGCTCAGGTCATCACGCCAGAGTGCATAGTCGTAGACCATCGCGACCCACCACAGCGCAAACGGCGGGATGATCTGGGTGATACGGCTGGGATAGCGCGACTGCGTCAAGCCGCTCGGCAGACGCGACACGTCGAACATGCGTAGTGCTTTGCGTGGCAGCCGATCGTCGCGCGTCATCACATACGTGACCAGGACCTCAAGACGTGTGTCACCGGCATACATCAGCTGCTCGTAGTAGGGGCAATCCATGTAGGTTTCGTGAGCGCACATTTGCAGCGCCCGCACCATGATCGGTACGCTCTGCTCCAAGCGTGGATCGCTGGATGCGAAGGTCGACTCCATCTCCAGGGGATAGCGGGTTTCGTGCACCAGCAGACGATCGAGTGTGAGAGCTTCGGCAGCCGTGGTCACGACCAGTTCCAGGTAGCGGCCGCAACGCCACCAGAGCGGGCGAAATGATCGTTCCGTGCCACCATCTGGCAGGAAGGTATCGCCTAGCCCAAGAAAATAGTGGTCGTCGACGGCGTTACGATTGCCTTTCGTCGTGGCCTCCGGCTCGCAGAACAAGGCTTCGGCCCAGTGCACTCGGATCGAACTGTCATTGCCGCCGGAGACGACGAGTTCCGGATAGGCACAGACATAGCGTTCCAGATCGATCACGACCCGCCGGTATGTCTCCGGTGGCAACGTCAACGGCTGTCCATCATGCAGCCAAGCGCGCCATGCTGCCTGCTCGCTCGGCAGGTGATCGTCGCGTCGAAGTGGGATTAGGGCGACATCACCGTCCGCTGGGGCCGTCACGATCCGCACGTTACCGGGCGGAGAGAGCTGGTCGAGCATCGGCGGCAGTGTGACCGGTTTCAGCAGGTGGAGCGGTGGGTACTCCGCCCGCGTCTCACCATTGACGCCGGGATCGAGCACGCGTGCCGGTTGCCAGCCCGTCCCGGTGCCGCGCTCGAATCCCCAGGCGAAGGCATGGCCATCAATCACCACGTTGGCGCCAACCGCGTAATAGGCACGGGTTGCTGCGACGTCGACGAAATGATAGCCCGAGAGGATCGTGGCTTCCCACTCGGCCACACCGGTGGCGAGCAGAGGGAGATACTTGTCCTCCTGCGGTGCTACGAGCAAGCCAGGATAAACGCTCATCTGGGCAACGGGGGCCGCACTGCCGAGCGACCAGACGAGCGCAACCATGACGTGCGGTCCGGCTGCCAGGGCAAGGTCATAGGTCTCGAAGAACCAGTTGTGCGGATCGCCGCGCTCGCTGCCACGACCAATGCGGGTGCCATCGAGAAACAATTCGTAGCGTTCGTCGGCGCTGACATGGATGCGCAGGGCAACCGCGCTAGCGAGCATCATGCGCTGGCGGTAGGCCACGACCGAAGGTGGCGTGGGTGTCTCTGGATGGCCGATCCAGGCTGCGGGCCAGAGACCGCGCGTCCACCCGTTGGCGTTCTCGGGACGGCCTAAGTAGGGATCACGATCGATGATGATGCGCACATGCACTCCTTGACAGCCTTAGTATACCCTCACAGGTGGACGCGTTCCCATGGGGAGCTACGTCGCTGAACAATGGTATTGGCAGCGGAAGAGTGCGGCTCACGTCAGACGGCGCTGCGACCCAATGACGGTAGCCCGTACACGCACAATCCTTATTCGCGCATAGCTTTAAACGAGCTCCACGATGAAGATTTGGTACGGCGCCAGGGTAAGCCGGTCGAAGGAAGGGAGTTGGCCGTCGCGCGCCGGGTAGAAGGAGAGCAACGAGCCGGGATCACCTTCCTGGGCGGCGACGTTGACGCCGTTCGCGTAGTTGGCGTTGACGGACAGCCAAGTCTCTACATGCTGCGGGCTGAAGCCGGCGTTGGGCTCGGCGCTCCACTGCATGGGACTCCGGCAGCGGTCACGCGTGGTGTCGATCACCGCCTGCAGCGCCTGCTCCGGCGACATGCCCAGTTGCCCGATTATTAAGCGATATTGGCTGAGTGCAGCTGTATCGCGTACCTGGCTCAAGCCGGTCAGCTTGAGGTTGGACATGCCGATCTCTTCACCGTTATACAGGAAGGGCGTGCCTTTGAGGGTGAGCATCAGCGCAACGTGTAGTTGCGCCAACTCCGCGTCGTGGATGCCATCGCCATAGCGGCTCCAAACACGCGGCGTATCGTGGTTGCCGAGCATGTTACAGGGCCAAGCACCGGGTGACAGTTCAGACAGGCGGATGGCCTGGTTGGCGCGGATATGCGCGGGTGTTAAGCGATCGACACGCATCAGCGGAAAGTTGAAGACCAGGTGCAACTCGTCATCGCCCGTGCCATGGAAAGCTACGTCCTCGTCTTCACCCACAAGCACGCGGTCACCGGGGTATTCATCCAGCAGTGTCGGCAGTCCTCCAAAGCCAGCCCATTCGCGTCGATAAGCTTGACTGCCGGCATGAGTAAGGTGTGATCGGGCAGTTCAGGGTGCTCGAAGATCGTGGAAATGGCATCGAGCCGGAAGCGCACGGCGTCCCACATCGCGTGCTTGACGTCGGGGTTGCGCCAGTTGAGGTCCGGCTGCTCCTTGAGAAAGACGTGATAGTAAATACTGGCCGGTCGCCGGATCGAGCTCCCAAGCGGAGCCGCCAAAGATTGAGACCCAATTATTGGGAGGGCCGCCATCCTTGCCGTCGCGCCAGATCTACGAATCGCGTTGGGGGTTGTCGCGGCTCGACCGTGACCCAAGAAACCAGGGATGTTGATCGGAGGAGTGGTTGAGGACGAGATCCAGCACGACACGCATGCCATGGGCGTGGGCCTCGTGCAGGAAGGTGGTGAAGTCGGTGAGCAAGCTATATTCGGGGCCGACGGCGGTGTAGTCGGAGATGTCGTAGCCGCAGTCAAGGAAGGGCGACGGAAAATGCGGCGACAGCCAGATCGCATCAACACCCAGGTTGCGCAGGTAGTCCAGCTTGGTGGTCATCCCGGGGAAGTCACCGATGCCATCACCATTGCCATCGGCAAAGCTGCGCGGGTAGATCTGGTAAAAGACGGCCTGCTGCCACCACTTGAGGGCATCCATAGCTCTGCTCCTTGTTGCCAGCGTGTTCGGGCTCGTCGACATAGTATCATGTGGCGGCCGCGACGCCGGCCACGTAGCCGCTCGCCCAAGCCCATTGGAAGTTAAAGCCGCCGATGCGGCCGTCGACGTCGCAGATCTCGCCGCACAGGTACAGGCCGGGGCAGCGGCGCGACTCCATCGTGCGCAGCTGGATGTCGGCCAGCGGCACGCCGCCAGCCGTCACCTCGGCGAAGGTGTAGCCACGACTGCCGGTGAACGGCAGCGGAAGGCGGCTGCAGCAGCGCACCAGGGCCATGCGGCGGGCGCGCGACAGTACATGGCCGGGCGTGCCAGGATCGACATCCGCCGCTGCGCATAGGGCGCGCGCCAGCCGTTCGGGGAGGAGAGCACGCAGGTAGGCCAGGGGCGTGCGGGGACCGAGCGCCTGGAGCTCGCGGTCGAATTGTTCCGCGCTGTGCTCGGGCAGCCAGTTAATTGTCAGGGTGGCAGCCGGGTCCGCATGGTGGGCATGCAGGTAATAGCGGCTGATGTCGAGCACGGCCGGCCCTGACAGGCCGAAATGCGTGCAGAGCGCAGCGCCGGTGATAGCGTGGAGGCGCTTGCCGGTGCCCGACCACAGCTCAAGTGTGGCTGGCGTAGCGATGCCACTGAGCGCGCACAGGAAATGGTCGTGGGGGAGCAGTAGCGGGACCAACGCCGGAAAGATCTGCTCCGTTAGCCGGTGACCGAGCGCCTGGACCAACCGGTAGCCCTGGCCGTCGGAGCCGGACTTGGGCAAGCTCTTGCCGCCGGTCGCCAGGATCAGCTTGCCGGCGTCGAGCATGCCCCACGCGCCGCCGACCCGAAAACGGTCGTCCAGCCGCTCGATCGTTTCGACGCGACAGGGATGGTTGATCGTGACGCGTGCGTGCGCAGCGCCCGCCAGCAGCGCCCGCAGCACATCGCGGGCACTGTCACTGGTCGGAAACAGCTTGCCGGTTTCCTCGCACTTTAACTCGACGCCCAGTTCACGAAAGAAGTCGATGGTGTGGGGCACGTCGAAGCGGCGCAAGACGGTGGCGATGGCATGCTGTGACGACCCAGCGTAGGCGCTCGCATCGACCGCGTCATGGGTCACATTACAGCGTCCACCTCCGGCGACCAGAATCTTCGCGCCGAGTGTGCGCGCGCCGTCGAGCACGACAATCGAGCGTTCCGGAGCCACACGACCGGCGTAAATCCCGGCCATAAGGCCGGCAGCGCCCGCCCCGACAATCACAATATCTGCCCACGCCATGGCCGCGCCGGTCTCAGCTAACTCGTTCGAGGTACTCGACGATCAGCTCCTGGTTGAGTCGTTGCCAGTCTGTAGCGTTGGACATGCTAGTTCTCCACGCGAAACCTTGCCGACCGAGAAGTATAACGCATTAGCAGGAATGGGATGCGTAACGGGCATGTGTTGAGATATGGGGTGGTGACGGCGGCCGAGGCGACCGGCTAGATTCCACAGAGGTCCATCAATCGAACACTGGCGAGTTGTGGTCGTGGGTGAAGTATATCGTCCCCGCACGAGTGACATTATGCGATTCGCACCCGTGCTCCGGTCTGGAACGACTCGATGGCGGCATAGGCGAGCGCCAATGCCCGGCGACCGGCTTGGGCAGGGACTGGCGGCTCTTGACCACGCCGAAAGGCATCGAGCAACCGATCAATGTGCTTATCGAAGGTCCGGTGAAACTCGCGGTCCCGGTCGTTGAAATAGCCGGCCTGCCATGTTTCACCACGTTCACTGCCTGTCGACTGGAACGTGTAACGCTGCACCGTATCTTCGACGACCACACGTCCACGGGTCCCATTGATCTCAAGCAGGTGGGTTGCAGGATAGGCGTAGGATGAGTCGTACGAGCCGACAAGGCTACCGACGGCACCACTCGCGAAGCCCAAGGCCAAAACCAGCGTACTATAGCCCTTACCGGTCTTGTCGGTCATTTGCGCCGCGATCGACGAGATCGGACCGCACAGGTACTCCAACATGTCGAAGCCATGGCACTGTGTCTCGATGAGATTGGCATGCGGATGGTCGCTCGTGCCTTCGCCCCCAAAACGCCATGTCGCAAAGACCACGTCGCCGAGCCGACCTTCTGTGAGGGCCCTGTGAGCGAGTTGGACGGGCTCGGCGTAGCGGTGGTTGAAATTGATCGCAAAGAAGAGCTTGCGCTGCGCTGCTTCTTCTAGCAGTGTATCTGCTTCCCGGAGGTCGAAGACCAACGGCTTCTCAACCAGCAGCGGATAGCCAGCACGAATCACCTCCAGGGTTGGGACAAAGTGACCCTGGTTAGGGAGGCACAGACTGACCAGATCGGGACGCTCGGCTTGGAGCATCTCGTCCACGTCCAGGTAATAGCGCGTGCCATATTCTTCGGCTCGTGGTTTGGTACGGTCGAGCGTGCGGCCGACGATCGCACAGAAGTCGACGTCGGCCCGCGCGGCGAAGATGCGGGCATGTTGGCGACCCCAACCACCGGCACCGATCAGGGCGATTTTCAGGCGGGATTGATTGCTCATTGCTCGATCACTACCTTCCCAGTATTGCCGCCGAAGAAGAGCTCAAAGGCTGCTTGGATCTGCGCAAGCGGGTAGCGATGCGTGATTAATGGCTGGAGGTAGGAGCGGTGGGTGCGCAGATGTTGCAGCGTTTCCGGCAGTTCATGAAAGCAAAAATACTCGCTGCCCAGAATGGTGCGCTCGGGAGCAATCAGGTCGCGAGAGACCTCCAGCGTCAGGCCTTCGCCGTGTCCGACACAGACGAGCACGCCGCGCTTCGCCAGCACGTCAAGACAGGACTGGCGTGCCACGCTTTTGCCGCTCGTATCGATCGCGAGATCAATGGCAGAGTTGAGGTGCTTGCGTACACCGTCCTGGAGCGTCTGCACTTTGAGATCGATGGGAATACCAGCCAACCGGGCCGCAAGTTCAAGCCGGTAGGGGACGATATCACCGATCAGGATCGGCACCTCATCGCCAAACAAAATGCGGGCCATAGCGAGAACACCAAGGCCAACCGGTCCCGCTCCTGCGATCACCAGCGACTGAATATCGCCATGCACGCGCTGAGCCCGTTTGAGGGCGTGCGAGCTGGTGCCCATCACGTCGAGGAGCATCGTTGCTTCGGTTAGCGGGATGTCGTCGTCCACCGGGAAAAAGATGCGCTCGGAGACCAGTTCGTAGGGGGCATAGCCGCCGTCGTGGTTGAAACCCATATCGGCCCGCTTGGCAAGGCATTGGTTGGTAAAGCCAAGCTGGCAACTGCGACAGCTCCCACAGTAATCCATCAAAAAGATCACGCCGGGCGTGCCGATCGAGACATGCGTATCTGCACCTACTGCCACGACGATCCCGGCAGCCTCGTGGCCCGGAACGACTTCGGACCCATGCAAAAATTGCCCCCGCTCGGATCCACACAACGCGTTCACCTTCACTTTGATCAGGAGTTGTGCTGGCCCTGGCAGGGGAACTTCCCGCTCCATAAACGTAATTTTGCCCTCGCCCATGAAGCGCGGCACCCGCATCCTGGTGGGCAGGCCATCAAACGACATGAGATTGCTTCCTTTGTGCTTCAGCCATCTCGTCCTATTGAGGGGGCCGGTTCACTGACGTGCTAGTCATAGTTCAAGCGAATCTCTTGGCCTGTCGCGCCACTGTCTAGCACGGCTTCGAGCATTTCTTGCACGATCATGCCATGACGCAGGGGTGACTCGCAGGGAACATCGTCGAGGATACACTCGACGAAGTGGTTGGCCATATGCTCCCACGGGGTGGGGCCTTTGGGAAAGGTCACGGTCGTGTCGACCGGCGCGCCATTCAGCGTGCGGTAGATCATAAGTGGATCTAAACGCATACCGGCCTCGGTGCCGAAGAGCTCGATGACACGCTCATCCGGTTGGTGTCCCGCCCAAAAGGTCTCGATTTGAAGGCCTGCGCCATTGTCAAAGCGAATAAAGCCGCTGGCATAATCGTCCACGGCAAACTGCGCGGCCAGACCGGGCAAGGCCGGCCGCAAATCCCAGTAGCCCTGGCCACGGGGCCCAAACTTGGCACCGGCAGTGCCGATGACGGAGACCGGCTTGGGCATGCCCATCATCCACCATGCGGCATCCAGTGCATGCACGCCAATATCGCGGAAGACACCACCGCCCATTGAGATGAAGCCGGTATTCCAGCCAGGAATGCCGGTACGGCGTAGTGTTCGCGCACGGGCATGGTAGATCTCGCCGAAGTCGCCGTCAGCGATCATCTGCTGTACATAGCGGGTGCTAGGAGCATGGCGCGCGACCATAGCGATCATGTTCACGACGCCAGAGGCTTCGGCTGCGGTCACCAGTTCCTGAGCCGCAGGTAGCGAGTCGGCAAGGGGCTTGATCACCAGAACTGGTTTACGATTGCGGATAGCTTCCAAGGCGATGGGCACATGCATCTGGTTCGGTGTGCCCACGAAGATCGCATCGATCTCGGGATCTTTACACAGTTCGACGTAGTCAGTGTAGTATTTGACCGGCCACGAGAGTTCTGTGGCGGCGAAGGCCTCCATGCGCTCTTCGACGACATCACACAAGGCGGTCACCTTGGCGCGTGGTACACCGGCAAAGCCGGCTGCCATGGACTTGCCGATACCCATTCCCACAATAGCTACACGTACCTGATCCATCACGGGTGGTCCTTTCTGCATCGAATGGAATAGCGTTGTGACGGCTCATGGACGAGGCGTCGATAGCTAGCTCACGGATTGTAACCCTAAGTTGGGATAGCGGCCATTAAAATGGAAAGAGACGGGCCTTGGCTTCCGCAGTGAGCGGACTGCCGTACTCGCAGGCTTCGAAGGCCTCGGCATACTGAACCGTCGAGCCATGCTCCTGGCCATAGCGCTCGATCAGGAGCGGGCGAAAGCGCTCGGCAACATCGACCATACGTGACCGCGAGCGCTCATCGAACCACGCGTGGCGCGCAGCGGGCTCGGACGGCACCTCATCAAGGTATTGGCCGTTGTAGGCTAACCAGTCGAAGAATTGCGAGGCGTGTTGCTCCATCATCGCGATCTTCTTATCGAGCACATCCGTGATGTCGATCACGACGTCCGGCGTGAAGGGATAGGGCTTCTGGAAGCGATCGATGACATACATCACGACGGGGTCGCGGCGAAGATGATCGACATGCGCGCGGACATTGGGCACCGTGACCATGTACGCCGCGTCCTGGACGAGCTGGGAGGTGTAGCGATGGTCGGGGTGGTAATCGTTGGGTCGTGGTGTTAGCACGAGGTCAGGCTGAAAGTCGCGGATGATACCAATCACTTCGCGCCGCCGATCGAGGGTGGGCATTAACTCGCCGTCATGGTTGTCGAGGACGAGCGACTCGCTGCCGATGACGGCGGCTGCCGCCTGGGCCTCGTCGCGTCGAATACGAGCGAGTTGGGTACCGGCTAGGGTCTGGTGGCCGGCATCGCCATTGGTGAGGGAGACAAAACGTACACGACCACCGCGCGCCCGATAGAGTGCAGCAAGGCCCGCAGCGGTTGCCTCGCAGTCATCAGGATGGGCACCGAAGACAAGGAGATTGGGTGCTGAGGTTGACATTATTTCCTCCGATCTTCAGCCAATGGTAACACAACCTAACCCCGTGTAACAGGCTAGAGCAGATCACCAGATACCACCCCTGCGCTCGCCTCGCCTCCGCTAGCTGGCCGACTGCTCGATGAAGCACCGGCCGACTCACCGGCGATGGTGATTTTCGTGGGGTCGCCACCAAAGGCAGCAATATTGTGGTGCAGCCAATGGAGCGCAGCACTTTGATCGAGATAGCCGTAGTTGCCGGAGGCGTGGTGCGGAGATTCGGCGGTCAACTCGGGATGGGCAAAAAAGCCAAAGACGTTGAGGCGGTAGTTTACGGTGACAACCATGATGCCCTGGCGCGCGAGGCTTGCGCCGTCGTAGCGCGGCTCAGAGCCATCACCAGCGATGTTACCACCGCCATAGAAATAAACGAGCACCGGCAGGCGTGCCCCTTCCGACGTAGCGGGAGTCCAGACGTTAAGGTAGAGGCAGTCCTCGCTCATGCCGTCCGAGCGAAAGTTCATGTCACCAAAAACGGGC